>JALDXR010000114.1:0-8877 GCA_032154865.1 Nocardioidaceae bacterium | reverse complement strand
CTCGACAACCTCGGCCACGGCGCAGGCACCAACCCGTGGGAGCCGCCGTTCTTCAGTCCGGCTTCCAAGGACGCGCCGGTCACCTTGAAGGAGGGCATGGTCTTCAACCTGGAGCCCTATTACGGCACTCCCGACGTCGGCGGCGTACGGCTCGAGAACGACCACATCGTGACCGCCGACGGCGTCGAGATCTACACGACGTACCCGTTCGACGAGCGGCTGGTCATCGACACCCACCCACTCGACGTGTCGACCGGCCGCACGCGTGGCACCCAGCCGATCGTGGGCATCGCATGACCGAACGTCGCGCCTCTTGAGTCCCCGGCGAGGTGCCGATCCGGGCGACGTCGCGGCCCCGGCGCGTACGAAGTCCTCGGTCGTCCTCGTCGTCGGCACCGCTGTCCAGGTGAGCAACGCGACCGGAGTCGCGTCGTTCGGTGGCCGAGACCAGCCTGACGGCGACCGACATCGGACTGCTCGTGGGCGCGGCCAACGTGGGCGGCGTCCCGGGTCTGGCAGCCGCGACCCGAGTCACCAAGGCGTTGGGAGCCGGCCGGGTGATCGCGTTGAGCGCGGTCTTCTCGGCGTTGAGTCTCGCCGCGGTCGCCGCGTTCACTCCCCGATGGGGCATCGTCGCGGCGGTCGCCTCAGTAGGCGTGTTCGGCGTGGCATGGGGAGTCAACACGGTGAGCGCCGGCGGCCTGGTGATCGAGAGTGCGCCGGTTCGCCGGCGGGCGCTGTGGAGCAGCCTGAACCAACTCGGGCTGCCGGCCGGCGGCCTGGTCGCCGGGATCCTGGTGGCGTTGCTGTCCTGGTGGGGATGGCAGGGGATCTTCTACGTGGAGGCGCTGACCTTCGCCGTACTCGCGGTTCTTGCGGCCCTCCTGTTGCCGAACGGGTCCTCCGAGGTCGAGCCACGCGTCCGGCCGCGCAACCGGCCGATGATCGCCGCGCGCATCGGCGGCTTCTGCATCGGACTGAGCACGGCGCAGTGGGCATTCGTCACCTACCTGGCGATCGAGCTGACCGATCGCTTCGACATGGGCTTCAAGGCTGCGGCGACGGTTTTCTTCTTCTCCCAGCTGATCGGGCTGAGCGCCCGTCCGGTGATCGGGATCTACAGCGACTGGCGCGGCCCGCCGCGGATCCCCGTCCTGGTGCTCGCCGCCCTGGGATCGAGCGTCGTGCTGGTGATCTTCGGCCTGTTGCCGAGCGACCTGGACCCGAGGCTCCTCGTCGCCTTCATCCTGGTGGGGTCGTTCGTCGTGATCGGATGGAACGGCGTGATGATGGTGGCCTGCGCCGAGGCCGGACCGCCGCGTCAGATGAACGCGAACATCGCCACCGGGCTCACTCTCATGCGGTTCGGCAACATCGTCGGTCCACCCGTGCTCGGTGCGTTGCTGGCGTGGGCCGGCGCAGCGTGGGGATGGTCCGTCGTCGCCGTGCTGTTGGTGGTCGCCGGTGTCGGGTTGTGGCTCACCGGCCGGGCGCAGTCGCGGCCGCAGCCGGCCCCACCTCGTTGAGGTCGAGTCCGATCAGGTCGGCCAGGTTGCCACCGAGTACGGCGCGCTTCTCCGCGTCGGTGAACGCGGTCGAGTCGAGCACCGGCCGTACCGGATCGCGGGGACCCATGTCGGCGGGGTAGTCGGAGCCGAGGACGACCTGGCCGAGGCCGACGGTGTCGATGAGGAAGCGCGTCGCGGCGTCGCTGTGCAGCAGGTTGTCGAAGTAGAGGCGGTCCAGATAGTGCGATGGGACGGCGCCTTCGGTGTTCGCGCGTACGTCGGGGCGCTCCCGATGTCCGTGGTCGAACCGTCCGGCGGCGAAGGCCGCATAGCCGCCGCCGTGGGCGAACACCGCCTTGAGTTCCGGCAGCCGATCCAGGACGCCGCCGAACAGCAGACTGCCGATCGTCACGGTCGTCTCGGTCGGGTTTCCGATCAGGTTGCGCAGGTGATACTCGGGCATGTCCGGGATGAACCGCACTGCGGCTGGGTGGAAGAAGACCAAGGCACCAAGGCGCTCGGCGGCCTCGAGGACCGGGAACAGCCCCGGATCGTCCCAGTTGCGGCCGGCCACGTGGGTGCCGACAGCGGCGCCGACGACGAGGTCATGGCCCATCGCCCGGTCGAGCTCGGCGATCGCGGCGTCGACGTCGTCGAGCGGCAGATGGGCGAAGACCCGGAACCGCCTCGGATGCGCGGTCGCGATGTCGATCAGCTCGCGATTGTTCTGGGCGGCCGCCCACACTGCGTCGTGGCCGTCGAGGGCGTAGTCCCATAGCGCCGGGCTCAAGGAGAGCACCTGCAGGTCGACGCCGACCGAGTCCATGTAGTCCAGGCGCGCCTCGACATTCTCGCCGTCTTGCGGCCAGGGCAGCGGCCGTCGGTCGGCGTTCGAGCCGACTTCGAGGGAGCCGTCGGACTGCCGCCGTACTGGCTTGCCCTGCCACTCCCAGACGGTTCCGGTGCCGACGCAGCGCGGAGCGATGTGGGCGTGGACGTCGATCGCGGTCACCTGGTCGTGGGCAGAAACGCTCATCGGGACCGGCTCCTGACGTGGATTCGGGCAGATCTAGCGGTACGATATCCTACATGATGCAGGACACGCGTCGTGGTCTGCGCGGCTCTCTGGCCGTCGTGGTCGGCGGCAGTCAGGGCATCGGCGCCGCTATCGCCGAAGGGCTGGCGGCGGCCGGGTCCCGGGTCGTGCTCGCCGCGCGAGATGCCGGCCGTCTGGAGGCGAGCCGACAGCGATGCGTTGCGGCCGGAGCCGACGATGTCGACGTCCATACCGTCGACGTGCGATCGCCGGACAGCGTCGCCGGACTGGCCGAGGCGGTCCGCGAGCGTCACGGGCCGACCACCGTCCTCGTCAACAGTGCCGGGGTGATGGTCACCAAGCCGGCGTTGGACGTGACCGTCGAGGACTGGGACCAGATCCAGACCGTGCACCTGCGCGGGCCGTTCCTAACTGCCCGGACGTTCGCACCCGCGATGATCGCCGAGGGCTACGGCAAGATCGTGAACCTGAGCTCGACATGGGCCACGACCGTGGCGCCGGGGCGAACCGTCTACGGCGCCGCGAAGGCCGGTCTCAGTCACCTCACCGCGGGCCTTGCCGTCGAGTGGGCTCCGCTCGGGATCCGGGTGAACGCGGTGGCGCCGGGCGCCACTCGGACGCCGTCCCGCGAGGAGCGCTTCGCCGCTGATCCCGGGCTGGAAGAGTCGTTTCGCGATCGGATCCCGTTGGGACGCTTGGCGATGCCGACGGATATCGTCGGCGCCGCGCTGTTTCTCGCCGGTCCGGACTCCGATTTCGTTACCGGTCACACCCTTTACGTCGATGGTGGTTGGCGATATGCCCGATAGCACGCGGGCCGTCCCATGAATTGGGAGGAGAAACGATGTCAGATATAGTACGAACTGCATATCTCATAACCGATCTGGAATAGGACTAAGGATGAGTCTTGCTATTAGCCCGGGCGAACGCCGTACGGCGCACGAGCTCGTAAGAGACACGCTTCGCCGGGCGATCCTTACTGGCCAGATCGCCGGCGGCGAACGGCTGGTCCAGGCTGACCTGGCCAAGCAACTCGAAGTCAGCACGACGCCGGTTCGCGAGGCGCTTCGGGACCTCTCGGCAGAGGGTCTGATCCAACTGGACGCCCATCGCGGTGCAATCGTTCGCAGTCTCAGCAAGGACGAGGTCGAGGAGATCTACTGGCTGCGCCAGCTCCTCGAGCCCGAAATGATGGGGCGGGCCGTCGAGAACATCACCGAGGAGCAGCTCGAGCAGGCCGAAAGCATCCAAAGGAAGGCCGACAAGGAGCGGGACCCGGCTGCTTGGGTCGAGCTCAACAAGGCGTTCCACCGTGTTTTCAACGTGGCCTCCAACTCGCCTCGACTGGCCGCCATCGTCGAGAATCTCCAAGACAGCGGCACTCCTTATGTGGTGGCCTCTCTGGTGGCGGGATCCCGCAGTCCCAAGGAGGCCAACGTGCAGCACCGTGAGATTTTGAAGGCGGTTCACGCGCGTGACGTCAAGGCGGCCAAAAAGCTGATGTACGACCATGTCCACAAGACATTGGTCGGCGTGCCGGATCTGTCCGGCACCGGCAACTGATCGGGTCGGGTCAGGTTCGAGCCCGGATGGCGTCGACGTCGACGACGCCACCGTCCCGGGCGCTCTCGACGATGCCTTCGAGCACCGCGACGACCTCGAGCGCCGCGAGGCCGTCGACCTCGGGCCGGGCGTCGCTACGGACGCAGGTCGCGAACTCGGCGAGTTCGTCCCGGACCGTGTCGAGGGTGTCGATCGGCTCTTCGATGCGCTGCTTCTCGCCGACGTTCTGACGGTAGAAACGCTCACCGTCCAAGTCGTTCCAGGCCGCCGCCTTGGTGCCGAACGCTGCGGTGCTCGCCACGTCCGGGATGACGGTCGTCGTACCGACGAATCCGAGCGGGCCGGACTCGAACTCCAGCATCACGGTGGTGGCCTCGTCCAACGTGCCGAGGGCCGCGATCTGCTTGCTGAACGCGGCGAGTCGCTTGGGCCGTCCGACCAGGTAGATGAGGTTGTCGACCATGTGCACCCCGAGGCCGGTCATGCCGCCGGCCGGACTCTCGGTCGGTTTGCCGCGCCATCCGGTGCGCGGCGTCAGGCCCTTGGGGTGCGAGAGATTGGCCTCGACATGGTGGATCGTCCCGAGCGCGTCGGCGTCGACCAGCTCCTTGAGCCGACGCACTCCGGGCTGGCGGCGGCGGTTGTGACCGACCTGCAGCACGATGCCCGCGGCGTCCGCCGCCGCGATCGCACGCTTCGCGTCCGCGACACTGAGAGCCAGCGGCTTCTCGACGAAGACGTGCTTGCCGGCCGCCGCCGCGTCGACGACCTGGTCGGCGTGGGTCGAGTGCGGCGTGGCCAGCAGGATGGCCTCGACCTCCGGATCCTGCAGTACGTCGTCCCACGACGCGGCGGCGCGACAGCCGTACTTCTGGGCGAACTCGAGTCGCCGATCGCTCGGCGAGAAGCAGCTGACGATCGCCAGGCCCTCGTCGGTCGCGGCGTCGGCGAGCCTGGCACCCCACCATCCGACGCCGACGGAGGCGACTCGAACCGGATCACTGGTCATGGCGCCTCCCAGCCGTCGAACCACTGCCGCCGGCGGGCGACCTGCGGGTCATTCGGACTCAGGCTCGCCGGCGCGATGTAGAGCGTCTCGCCCGGGGCGTCGATCGGCTTGCCGGACAGCCGCTCCTTGAGCCAGTCCGCCGTCGTCGAGTGGTGATCGGCGTACCACTGGTTGGCGTCGGAGCCCCGGATGTTCGAGCCGTGATGCTGGTCGGCGAAGACCCACAACTGCGCCGGCGCCTCGATCAGGTCGTAGAGCTCGTAGACCTCCTCGACCGGGCTGCGCGGGTCGTACTCGCCGACGGTGAGCAAGGTCGGCGCCGAGATCTGCGGCAGTAGGTCGTCGAGTGCCATGCCGGCGATGAACTCGTCGAGCTCGGCCTCGGTGTCGAGTCCGGTGAGGAAGGCGAACAGCTGCTTGTAACGCGGCGACTCCTCCTCGAACAGGTGGTACTTGTCGCAGATCGACGCCCACACGAATGCATTGGCAGCGAGCCGGTCGTCCGTGGCGGCGAAGCGGGCGCCCCAGTAGGAGCCGAAGCTGAGCGAGTACAAGGCGACCCGATCGCCGTCGACGTCGGGCCGGGCGATCAGCTCGGTGAGGGCCGTACTCGCCGCGTCCTCGTAGTTGTCCTGGGTGATCTTGATGCCGCGGAGATTGGACTCGCCCTGGCCGGGGCCGTCGAACACGAACAGGTGCATGCGGCGCTGGGTGGCGAAGTTGTAGAGCGGGTGCGGGACCATCTCCTTGGTCATGTCGCATCCCGGGATGAAGAAGATCAGCGGTGCCGGCTCGTCGCCGGGTGCGAGGTGAAGGTTTCCAGACACGACGGTGCCGCGCCACGGGATGTCCAGATGCTCGATCCGGGTCGGGCTCAGCCGGCGGATCTCGTCGTAGCACCGCAGCACGCTGCCATGGAGGTACTTCTTCTCGTCGTTGACGGCGAAGACGGTGTGCTGCGCGTTGGCGTACGCCACGGCCGCGTCGAAGTAGAACTCGACGGCGGTCAGATCATGTCCCGCGTCGGCTTCGGCCTTCGCGATCCGCTCGTAGGCCTGGCCACGCTTGCCGACGTGCTTGCTGATCATCGCGTGCATCCTGACGCTGGGCGGCAGCTTGCCGCGGCCGGGATGCTGGAAGTGGAAGACCCGGCCGGTGTCCTTGACGGCACGGTCGAAGTTCCACTGCTGGCCGTCGCGGCGAAGCCGGGTCCGGCCTCGGCCTGCGTCCTGGTCCGACATGCTGGCCTCCTCGGCTTGTGAAGCACTCTATACTATATATAACATCGGAAGGAGTGGCACGGGGATGTGGGCATATCGACTGGAGGGGCCGCTGCACCTCGTTCGCCACGACATCGCGCCGCCGCAGGAGGCGGAGCTGTCCGACGGCGAGGTCATCGTGCGGTTCCTGACCGGCGGGATCTGCGGCAGTGACATCCCGCGCTGTCGCAACGGATCCGGCCGACCGGGTCCGGAGCCGTTCGGCCTGTCCTTGCACGAGATCGTCGGCGAGGTCGTCGCTACTCGATCGGACCTCGAAGTCGGCCAGCGAGTGGTCGGCTGGATCAGCCGGTCGCGGGGCCTTTGCGAGTACGTCCGGACCTCGGCCGACGAGCTGCTCGCCGTCGAACTCGACCCGGACGACCTCCACGCAGTCGCTCTGCAGCCGCTGGCCTGCGTGCTCTACGCGTTGTCGCGAGTGCCTTCGATCGCCGGTGCCCGGGCCGCCATCATCGGCCTCGGCCCGATCGGACTGCTGTTCGCGCACGCGCTCAAGGACGCCGGAGCCGCGACCGTCGTCGGCGTGGATCAGGTCGACCGGCGCCCGGGCCGTCCCGCCTTCGGGCTCGATCGGGTCGAGTATCTGACCAGCCACACCTGGTCCGGCCGGTCCGACGCTGTCGACGCGTTCGATCTCGTGATCGAGGCGGTGGGCCACCAGGTCCAGACGCTGGAGGACGCGATCGCAGTCGCGGCACCGGGCGGCTTCGTCGTCAACTTCGGCAACACCGAGGGGGACGAACGCTATCCACTCCCGCTCGGCGCCATGATGGACAAGCATCTCACCTTGCAGGCCGGCCGTACGCCGATCCCGCAGCGCCGGTCGGCCTTGCGACTGGCGCTCGACTACCGAGCGCGTCATCCGGAGCTGTTCTCGACGTACGTCACCGACGTGGTTCCCGTGTCGCAGGCACCGATCGCGTACCAGAAAGCCAGCCAGCCCGCCGTCGATCGGCTCAAGATCGTGCTCGACGGCGCGCGAGCCTGACGGTCGTCACTTCACCGAGCCGGTCGTGATGCCGGCCACGATGTACTTCTCGATGCGGGCGTAGACGAGGATGAACGGCAGGATCGTCAATACGGTGAAGGCCGCCTCGGCGGGGTAGTTCTGGATCCCCTGGATGCCCTGCATGAGGTAGAGCTCGTACGGCAGGGTCCGCTTGCCCGGCGACGTCGTCAGCACCAGCACGAGAGTGAACTCGTTCCACGCCTCGCGGAACGACAGGACGCCGATCGTGATCAGCGCAGGCAACGACAACGGCATGACGATGTAGCGGATCCGAGCCCACATGTTGGCGCCGTCCACGCTCGCCGCCTCCTCGAGGGACGGCGGGATCTGCTGGATGAAGCCGACCAGCAGCCATACCGCGAGCGGCAACAGCATGCCGGTGTAGACGACGATCAAGGTGATCCGCTTGTCGAGCGCGCCGAGCGTGACGGCCAGCTGGTAGAGCGGGATCATCAGGCCGAGGCTCGGCACCAGGCGGGGGAGCAGCGTGAACAGCAGCAGCAGGTGCCGGCCGCGGAAGTTGAACCGGGCGAACGCGTACGCCGCCGGAGTCGCCAGTGCGACGGTGAGCAGCGTCGTGCCGAAGCCGACGACGACGCTGTTGACGAAGGCGCCGCGGAATCCGGGTCGCTCGATGACTTCTCGGTAGGCGTCGAGCGACGGATCGTTGGGCAGCGTGCTCTCGGAGCCGAAGACCTCGCCACGCGTCTTGAGCGAGATCATCACGGTGATGAAGAAGGGGACCAGCGTCCACAGCATCAGCAGGATGAGCGGGATCCACAGCAGGATCTGGCGGATCACGCGTTTGTACCCAGCGGTGCCGGTCCGCCGCCGCTCGGAGGGGGTCTTCGGGGGGACGGTCGTCGCGACCGGGGTGTCGACCGTCATCACTCCACCGTCCCGTAGCGACGAGCCATTCCGACGTAGAGCAGCGTCAGGATGGCGTTGAGGATCAGGATGAACGACGCGATCGCCAGCGCCTGGTTCATCTCGAGATCGGTGAACGCCGTGCTGTACATCTCCATCGGCAGTGTCTGCGTCGCCTTCAACGGACCGCCGCCGGTCAGCGCCAGCACGACGCCGAGTCCGGTCAGGGTGGAGTAGCTCATCCAGACCACGCTGATCACGATCTGCGGAGAGATCAGCGGGATCGACAGGTGCCAGGCCTGCTTCCAGCCGGTCGCCCCGTCCACCCGAGCCGCATCCATGTAGGACGTGTCGATCGTCTGCAGACCTGCGAGCAGCAACAGGATCGTGAGCGGCAGGTCGGTCCAGACCTGACAGAAGATGACCACGCCCATGGCGAGGTTCGGATCGGCGAGCCAGGACGGACCGGTGAATCCGAAGAACTCGATCGTCCGGTTCAGCAGACCGAAGTCGGTGTTGAACAGCAGCTTGAACATCACCGCCGCGGCGACGTTGGAGATGATGTACGGCGCGATCGTCACCGA
>JALDXR010000604.1:0-2705 GCA_032154865.1 Nocardioidaceae bacterium | reverse complement strand
CAACGCCCCAGCCTCTTGGGCTAAGAGGTGAGCTCGCCCTCGTCGCTGTCGAGAGTCACGTCGGTCTCGTGGGTGTCGCTGTCACGCACGTAGCCGAGGGTGACCTCGTCGCCGGGTTGGTAGCTGCGGATGAGAGCGATCAGGCCGTTCGCGCTCGTGACCCGCTGGTCGTTGACCGAGGTGATGATGTCGCCGTTCTCCAGTCCGGCCTGCTCGCCGGCGCTGCCATCGGTGACGTCCTCGACTCGGGCGCCGACCGTCGTGATCTGGTCGGACTCGACGGCGTCGGCGACCGAGATGCCGATCCGGGCGTGCGTCGGGGTTTCGCCGTTGACCAGCTGGTCGGCGATGGTCCGGGCCAGGTCGATCGGAATGGCGAAGCCCAGACCGATCGAGCCGGACTCACCGGAGGCGCTGCTGGAGCCGCGAATGGCCGAGTTGATGCCGATGACCTGACCCCGCATGTTGACCAGCGGGCCGCCGGAGTTGCCCGGGTTGATCGCGGCGTCGGTCTGGATCGCCGGGAAGACCGTCGACGTCGACGTCGTCCCGCTCGATGCCGTCACCGGTCGGTTCAGCGCGCTGATGATGCCGCTGGTGACCGTACTCTCCAGGCCGAACGGCGACCCGATGGCGACGACCTCCTCGCCCACGTCGAGACCGTCCGAGGTGCCGAGGGTGGCCGCCTTCAGCCCGGACACGTCATGCGCCTGGATGACCGCGACGTCGGTGATCGGATCGCGGCCCACGATGCTGGCGTCAGCCGTTGAGCCGTCGCTGAAGAGCACGGTAATCGAACCAGCCCCGTCCGCGGCGGTCTCGACGACGTGGTTGTTGGTGAGGATCTGACCGTCGGAGCTGATGATGATGCCGGTGCCGTTGCCGGCGCCTTGAGCGCCGGCCACGTTGATCTGCACCGTCGACGGCTGTACTGCCGCTGCGACGCCCTCCACGCCGGTCGCGGCGTCTTTCTTGGTGTTCTTCACCGGTGTGGTGTCGAGCGAGGTGACCGACGGGGTCGTCGTCGTGTCGTCGGTGAGCGCCGCGTAGCTGGCGGCGCCGGCCGTGCCGGCCAGGGCACCTGCGAGTACGGCGGCCACGACGATTGCCGGGCCGTGCCGCCGGGGCTGCGCGGTCGCGACAGCACCATGCTGACCGGGTGGCGGCGGCGCGCCGAACATCGGACCCGGCTGGTGGCTGGGAGCCGGTGGTCCGGTCGGCGTCGGGCCGGCTGCGCCGTAGCGGTGCGTATGGCGCGGGTCGTCACTGGGGTGCTCGCTCATGTTCTCCAGATTGCGGAGGATGCCTAAGAGTCGACTGAGATCGACCTTGGACCGCACCAAGAGAATCGGCCGACCGGGCGACGGGCCCCGCTGAGCTGGTCGAATGCCGCATTCCGCGCGTCAGGCGAGCGGATGGGGTAGGTAGGTCAATCCTGGTGTACCGGACTCGGCTGACCCGGGATCCACAGGCGGAAGATCGCGCCACCCGTCTCGGCGTTGCCGGCCGCGATCGTGCCGCCGTGGCGCTGAGCGGTCTGCTGCACGATCGCGAGTCCGAGTCCCGAGCCGGGCAGCGTACGAGACTCCGTCGACCGATAGAACCGCTCGAACACGTGCGGAAGATCGGCGTCGGAGATGCCGGCTCCCTCGTCGGCCACGGTCAACGCACCCTGGTCGAGGCGCACGGTGACGGTCCCGAGCGGCGGGCTCCACTTCGCGGCGTTGTCGAGCAGGTTGGTCATGGCGCGCTCGAGCAGATGCGGATCACCGAGGACCAGCCACGACTCGGACTCGACGTCGAACGTGATGCCCGGGGCGCGGCGGCGTACCCGCTCGACAGCAGCATCGAGCAGCTCACCCAGGTCGGCCGGCTCCGGCCCGCGGACGAGGAGGTCGTCTCGCGCCAGTTCGACGAGGTCGCCGACGAGCGTCGACATCTCTTGAATCTGGGCCCTGATATCGGTGAGCAGCTCGCGCCTGGCTTCGTCGGACATGCCACCTCGCTGGTCGGCCTGTGCGAGCAGTTCGATGTTGGTCCGGAGGCTGGTCAGTGGAGTGCGCAGCTCGTGGCCGGCGTCGGCGATCAGCCGTCGCTGGCGCCGTTGCGACGCGTCGAGGGCCACGAGCATCGAGTTGAACGCGACCGTCAGCCGGGCCAGCTCGTCGTCGCCCGCCACCTCGATCGGCTTCAGCTCCTCGGTGGCGGCGACGTGCTCTGCCGCGTCGGTCAGCCGGCGGACCGGCCGCAGGCTGTTGGTGGCGACCGCCCAGCCGGCGACACCAGCGACGAGGACACCGGAAACGCCGACAACCCAGAAGACGAGGCCGAGCCGGTCGAGCGTGCGTTGGGTCGGCTCGAACGACTGGGCCAGGATCAACGCGCCGCCGTTTCCGCCCTCGTACGGCACCGCCACGACGCGGTAGTCGACGCCGTTCACGGATTCCGTACGGATCGACTGCGCCGCTTGGCCACGTGCGACGGCCAGCTCGTCCGCGCCGACGAACGCACCGCGCGGGGGGTAAAAATTGCCGTCGGAATCAAGGAGGGTGGCGTTCACGTCAGTCGCGGCGAGGAGCTGACCGAGGACATCCCCCTGAATCGCCGTTTCGAACTGCTGGGTGGCAGCGGCGGACTCGGCGCGCCGCAACAGCGAGTCGTCGAGCGAGTTGACGAGCTGCACCCGGACCGTGAAGTAGACCGCG
>JALDXR010000603.1:0-2706 GCA_032154865.1 Nocardioidaceae bacterium | reverse complement strand
AAGGGCGACGACTATCGCGAGTTCCATGCCGCGTTCACCGGCAAGCGGCCGCCGCGATGGCGAGGACACTGAGTGGCATGGCGTGGGAACTGACCCCCGAGCAGCAGCAGCTCGTCGACGAGGTGCGGGCGGCGGCCGCCGAGTCGCTGGTGCCGCTGGTGGAGCAGGCTCCGCCGGGCCGCGTCAATCGGCCGCTGATCAAGGCACTCGGTGATCTGGGTCTGCTGGCGCGGCTGTTCCCCGGTCTGCATGACGGCTCGGCCTCTCGGGAGGCGGCCGCCTTCGACCTCTGCCTGCTTCGCGAGGCGTTGGCGTCGGTGTCGACCGAGGCCGAGACCGCGTTGGCGCTGCAGGGGTTGGGTGCCTATCCGATCCTCCAGTCCGCCGATGCCGAGCAGGTCGAGCGCTGGCTGCCGGCCGTGGCCTCCGGCGACGCGGTCCCCTCCTTCGCGCTGACCGAGTCCGAGGCGGGCTCGGACGCTGCTGCCCTGGCACTGACCGCCGAGCGTGACGGCGACGGTTGGCGACTGTCCGGCGAGAAGATGTGGATCTCCAACGCACCCGAAGCCGACGTCTACGCCGTCTTCGCCCGTACGACACCGGACTCCGGGCCCAAGGGCGTCAGTGCCTTCGTCGTACCCGGCGATCGGCCAGGCCTGTCCGGTGAGTCGCTGGAGCTGCTGGCACCCCATGCGATCGGCCGCCTGACCTTCGACGGCGTACGGATCGAGCCGGGTGAGGTGCTGGGCGAGGCCGATCACGGGTTCGCCGTGGCAATGCGCACACTCGACCTCTTCCGCCCCAGTGTGGGCGCATTCGCCGTCGGCATGGCGCAGGCCGCGCTCGACGCCGCTGTCGCACACGCGGGCGAGCGCCAGGCCTTCGGCGGTCCGCTGCGCGAGATGCAGGCCGTCAGCCATCCGCTCGCCGAGATGGCGACCCGGATCGAGGCCGCTCGGCTGCTCGTCTACCGGGCAGCCGCCGCCTACGATTCCGGTCGGCCCGACGTCTCGCGTACGTCGGCGATGGCGAAGTTGTTCGCGACCGAGACCGCGCAGTACGTCGTCGACGCCGCGATCCAGGTCCACGGCGCTCGGGCTCTCCAGGCGGGCCATCTGCTCGAGCACCTCTATCGCGAGGTACGAGCACCGCGGATCTACGAGGGCGCGAGCGAAGTGCAGCGCTCGATCATCGCCCGCGACCTCTACCGCTGATTCGGCTACGTGACAGGTGCCGCGGCCGGCGGCGCCGGTGCGGCCGAGGCTCCGCGAGCGCGGACCGCGAGCATGATGCTGACGACCACGATCCACAGCGCACCGAGCGGGAACGAGAATCGGGCCGATCGGCCCGAGGTCAGCCGCCGTTGGGGAGGCTGATCCGGCCGCTGCCGCGGTCGCCAGGCGGCTCTCGTACGGCCTCGATCCGGTGCGCGACGTCGGCCGGGAAGGGCGCCGATCGGCCGGACCGAGTGTCGACGTGTACGCCGAGAATCTCCTCGGTCGCGCGCAGGCGGTCGTCGACCCACAGCTCGTGCCAGATCCACAGCAGCTTGGCGGTCGCGCCGATCACCGACGACCGCACCTCGAGTTCGACCTCGGCAGGCACCTCGGCCAGGTAGCGCAGGTGCGCCTCGACGGTGAACAGCGACGCCTCCGACGCGGCCCGGTACTCCGGTCCCAGGCCGACGGCCGCCATCACCGCATCGGTGGCATGACCGAAGACGAGCACGTAGTAGGCCTCGGACAGATGGCCGTTGTAGTCGATCCACTCGTCGCGAACTGGTTCCCGCCAGATGATCGGCCCCGAATCTTGAGGAGCCGACGCGGCCATTCAGGACCTCGGCTTGAGTTTGAGCATCTCTCGCGCGTCGTCCGGAGTCGCCACCTTCGCGCCCATCGACTCGATGATGGTCCGGGCCCGCTCGACGAGTTGCGCATTGGTCGCCTTGACGCCGCGGCTCAAGTAGAGGTTGTCCTCGAGCCCGACTCGGACGTGGCCACCGAGCAGTACCGACTGGGCGACCCAGGGCATCTGCATCCGGCCCAGGGCGAACGACGCCCAGACGGCGCCCTCCGGAAGCTGGCGCACCATCGCCGCCAGCAGAGCCGGATCGGCCGGTGCGCCGTAGGGGATGTCCATGCAGAGTTGGAACAGTGGCGGGTCGTCGATCAGCCCCTCCTCGACGAGCTGGCGCCCGAACCAGAGATGTCCGGTGTCGAAGATCTCCATCTCGACGCGAACCCCGAGCTCCTGGATGCGCTTGGCGCCCTCGCGGAGCATGTCCGGCGTACTGACGTAGACGAGACTGCCCTCACCGAAGTTGAGGCTGCCGCAGTCGAGGGTGCAGATGTCCGGCAGCAACTCCTCGACATGCGCCAGCCGCTCGATGCCGCTGACCAGATCGGTCCCCTCGACGAAGCGAGTGGGGTGTTGCGGATCGAGCATCAGGTCGCCGCCCATGCCCGCGGTCGTGTTGATCACGACGTCGACGTCACTGGCCCGGATCCGCTCCACGGCCTCGCGATAGAGCGCGACCTCGCGGGAGCCCTGACCCGTCTGGGGATCTCGGACATGGACGTGGACGACGGTCGCCCCGGCCCGAGCGGCGGCGATGCCCGACTCGGCGATTTGTTCGGGCGTGACCGGTACGTGCTCGGACTTGGCCACGGTGTCACCGGCCCCCGTCAGGGCGCACGTGATGATGAC
>JALDXR010000113.1:0-8898 GCA_032154865.1 Nocardioidaceae bacterium | reverse complement strand
TGTCGGTGTCTCCAGCGTAGCAGGATCTGTGACAGTCCGACGCAATGCGGTCTGATCTGTGTAACATCACCGATGCACCCGCGAATCGCGTACTCCTCACGGTGCCTTGTCACTCCTCATGGGTCGCAAGCCATGATGCGTACGGTTTCCCATGAGCTCATGGGAAACCTGAGGCGCGCGGGGCGCCGCTCGTGTTCGCGATGCGAGGATGGGCCGGTGAGCGAGCCGCGGTCGGAGGTACGGGTCCGGATCGCGGGCGTCGACGACGCGACTGCGGTGGCGCGGATCCAGGTCGAGTCGTGGCGGGAACGCTATGACGGCCTGCTGCCGGTCGAGCTCATCGACGCGATGAACGTCGACGACTTCACCGAACGCTGGCGAACCAGCCTGCATCGCCCCGGGGACGCCCGTAACCGGGTCCTGGTCGCGCTCGACGGCGATGCGGTACGCGGCTTCGCCGTCACCGGACCCGCCACGGACCCGGACGCCGACCCGATCGCGGACGGCGAGATCACCGAGCTGACGGTCGAGGCGGACCATCGCCGACAGGGCCACGGTTCCCGGCTCCTACAAGCAGCGGCCGAGACCCTGCGATCGGACCGGTTCACCCGTGGCATCGTCTGGGTCGCGAGCGCCGACGACACGGCGCGGCGGTTCGTGACCGAGGCAGGCTGGGCTCCGGACGGCGCCCATCGCGAGCTCGACCTGCACGGCGACGGCGCCATCCGCCTGAAGCAGGTGCGACTCCACACGGACCTCGGCGACCTCGGCACCAACGGCTGACAACTTTGTGCGGGCCGCAGCCGAGTCAGGGGCGTTGCATCTCGAGTCGCAACCGGGCCAGCCAGCCACCCCAACCGTCGGCGGGCTGACTGTCCGCGAGCCGGATGTAGAGCACATCCGCGTCGCCACGCAGCTCGTTGAGGTCGAGCGACCGCTCGCCTCGGTTGGAGCCGTCGCGGATGTTGCGCGTCTCCTCGAGCACGGTCTGCCAGGACTGACCGTCGGTCGACGCCTGGATGAGGAACTGGTTGTGCATGTCGAGGGTCAGCGTCCCGCCGGTCACGTCCGACGGGATCGGGAAGCGATAGATCGCGTACCGGTCGTTGTCGGTGAACCGGGCGTTGCCGTCGAAGACTTCGCCGTCGAGCTGCGACCCGTCGGCGTCGAACAGCCACGGCACCTCGGCCTGCGTACCCGGGGTGAACTCGATCGTGTCACCGATCACCTGCACGGTCCCGAGACCCCACGCACTGCCACGGTTCGACGTCACGGCCGCCTCGACCTCGTAGCCGCCTGGCGCCGTCTCCGCCGGGACCGTCACGTCGAAGGTCACCGTCTCCGACTCGCCCTGTTCGAGCGGCCCGAAGTCGGCCCCGGCCGGCTCGGCCGACCACCCGTCCGGGACGGTCAGCGCGACGTCGCCACTGGCCCGGCCACCCGAGTTGGTCACGGTCACGTCCACCGGCACGGTGGCGCCTGCCACCGAGACGGCGCTGTCCACCTCGGCGACCAGGGGCGACTCCAGCGGCTGCTGGGTCGACAGCAGCTCCAGCTCGGCCAGTCGCACCGACCCACCGCCGACGAAGTCGATCCGGTAGTGCGAGTACATGTCGGGCTGCGCGATCCGGAACGGCCGGGTCTGCACCCGCCAGTCGTACGCGACGCCGCTGCGCTGGTCGAGCACGGTCCAGTCCCGGCCGTTGTTGGAGCCCTGCAGCACCCATCCGGTCGGATCGCCGGCCGGCTCGCCGTCGGCCGACGTGAGCGTGTAGTAGCTCGCCATCCGCTTGAGGTTGTCGCGGATGTCGTAGCGAACCGACGATCCACCGGGGAGCGTGACGTCGGTCGTCGACGTGTTGTCGAACAGGCCGCGTACATTGCTGCCGTCGCTCGCGCTGGCCCGGCCCTGCGTCGGTCCGGTGACGTCCCGCAACGGCTGCGGTGCGGCGTTGCCCTTGGTCAGCGACGGCGGCGCCGCGCCGGTTCCGGTGGCCCACGAGGTCGGCTCGTCAGTCATCCGGAAGTCGAGCGTGGCGCCGTCGGCAAGGACGTCGTGCGAGATCCACGTGCGGTTCCACGCCTCACCGTCGACCTTCAGACCGGCGACGTAGACGTTGTCCTGACTGTTGTCCGGCGCGTTGATGACGAGATCCTCGCCGTTCTCCAGATGCACTGTGGCCTTGGTGAACAGTGGCGAGCCGATCACGTAGTTCTCACTGCCCATCTGCAGCGGGTAGAGCCCGAGCGCGGCGAACACGTACCACGCCGACGTCTCGCCGTTGTCCTCGTCGCCGGCATAGCCCTGGCCGATCTCGCTGCCCTGGTACATCCGCGACAGCACCTCGCGAGTGATCGCCTGCGTCTTGTACGGCTGTCCGGCGTAGGTGTACATCCACGGGATGTGGTGGGACACCTGGTTGGAGAAGCCCCACTGCCCCATGCGTACGTCGCGGGCCTCGATCATCTCGTGGATGACCCCGCCGTACGAGCCGACGAACTTGGCCGTCTCCGGGGTCGAGTAGAACGTGTCGAGCTTGTCGGCCAGCGCCTGCCGTCCGCCGTAGAGGTTCGCCAGGCCCTGACCGTCATGCGGCACGTGGAAGGCGAAGTTCCAGCCGTCGGTCTCGGTGTAGTCGTGGTCGTGGCCCCAGACCCTCGGGTCGTAGTCGGCCGGGTCGGACTTCCACTCCCCCGCGGCGTCACGACCCTGGAAGAAGCCGATCCGGTCGTCGAACATGTTGACGTAGCCGAGCGCCCGCTGCCGGAAGTACGTCGCGTCGTCGCGATAGCGTTGGCGCTGCGCCGGCGTGGTCCCCGGCTGCTCCGCGAGATGATCGGCCATGTTGGCGATGCCGTAGTCGTTGATGTAGCCCTCGAGCGCCCACGACACGCCCTCGCCGATGTCGTCCGGCACCCAACCGAGGTACTGCGCGTTGGCCATGCCCTTGCGGCCGATGTTCGGGTTGTTGCCGCCGGGTGGCCGGACCGTGGCGTTCTTGACCGCGGCGTCGTAGGTGTCCTTCAGGTTCATCCCGGGCACACCCTTGACCGCGGCGTCGGCGAACGCGACGTCGGAGCTGGTGCCGGTCATCAGGTTGGCGTAGCCCGGTGAGGACCAGCGGGCGACCCAGCCGCCGTCGCGATACTGCTGCACGAAGCCGTCGACCATCTCACCCGCGTCGCTCGGCGTCAGGAGTGAGTACGCCGCCCACGTCGTGCGGTAGGTGTCCCAGAAGCCGTTGTTGACATAGACCTTGCCGTCGACGACCGGCGCGCCCGTCTGAGTCTCGGTCGTGCCGGCCGGGATGCCGCTGCTGGCACTGGACTGCACCGCGTGCCGGTAGACCGGAGCGTCGTTCGTCCCGGTGTTTTCGTACGCCGAGTTCGGGTAGAGGAAGAGCCGGTAGAGCCCCGAGTACAACGTCGTGAGCTGCTCCGGCGTCGCACCCTCGACCTCGACCACGTCGAGCTTGTCGTCCCACGCCGACTTGGCCCGCTCGCTCACCGACTCGACAGTGTCGTCGGCGGCGATCTCGAGTGAGAGGTTGTGCCGGGCCTGGTCGAGGCTGATCAGGGACGTCGCGATCCGCATCGTCACGGCACTGTCGCCACCGGCGTCGAACCGCGCCCAGCCGCGTACGCCGGACGCCGAGCTCGCCGTGATCGGATCGTCGAACTCCGCGTAGACGAACATCCGCGTCGCGCCGTTGGACAGCCCGCTACGGGTGTCGGTCCAGCCGGTGACCGTGCCCTGGCCGGCGTTGATCCGGAGGCCGCCGCGGTTGTCGACGTTGTCGAAGACCAGCGCGCTGTTGGCGTCGGGGAAGCCGAACCGCATGATCGCGGCATGGTCGGTCGGAGCGATCTCGGCACCGATCCCGTTGGCGAAGTCGACGCCGTAGTAGTAGGGCTTGGCGACCTCGTCGTCGTGGCTGAACGCCAAGGACCGGGCGGACTTGCCGGTCGCCGGCGTGCCGGGCTGCGCCGACGGCAGCACCTGGAAGGTCTGCCGGTCGCCCATCCACGGGCTGGTCTCGTGGCTCAGAGAGAGGGACTGCAGCCGGGTCTGGTTCTGGTCGTCGTTGCCCCGCTGGTATTCGTAGATCCACGACAGCGACGACGCGTTGGTCACCGGGGTCCAGAAGTTGAACCCGTGCGGCATCGCCGTCGCCGGGATGTTGTTGCCGCGCGAGAACGAGCCGGTCGAGTTGGACCCGCGCAGAGTCGTGACCCACTCCGCCGGGCTGTCGCCGGTCGGCTGGGTCGAGCCGTCGGAGATCGTGATGTCGTCGACCCAGCCGTGGAAGGCAGCCTCGCCCTGCGGGAAGTCGTAGCCGACCAGGATCCGGTCGACCGTCTTGCCGCCCGCGACGTCGCCGATGTCGGCCCGCCGCAGGTTCCACTGGTTCGTGTACGGAGTCTTCGACCCGCCCTGGCCGAGCGGACTGAGCTCGAAACCGTTCTGATCGGTCGCCTCGAGATCCGACAGGTACGTCCCGTCGGTGAACGCGAGATCGACCGCGGCGAACGTACTCGGATAACGCAGATCGTCCTCGGCGCCGAAGTCCGGGAACAGCAGGTAACGCAGCTCCGTGTCGTCACCGACCGGGATGTCGACGTCGAAGAGCTTGTTGTACGAGTAGCCGCCCTCGTCGGACGTCACGGACCCGCCGTACTCCAGCGACTGCACGCCGGTGAAGCCCATCTTGGACTTGGCCGTGTAGGTGCTCCCCGGCCCGTCGTCGACACGGGTGTCCATGTTGGGCGACGGCGGCTCGGGCGGGCTGCCGTCGGACATCTGCCACTCGGCGAGCTGGGTCAGACCGTCGCCGGAGTTGGCGGTGATGTCGAGACGGTAGTGGGAGTAGGCCGTGGTGTTCTGGATGTCGAACTCGCGGAGCTGGAACCGCTCGGGGAAGTCCTCGCCGCTGCGCTGGTCGAGATCTGTCCAGGTCTGGCCGTCGTTGGAGCCCTGGAGCGTCCAGTCCCTCGGGTCGCGGCCGTCGGAGTCGTTGGCCGAGCCGAGCGCGTACTTCACGACCGCGATCGGCTGGTCGAGCCGTACCTGCAGCCAGGCGGTCGGCTCGAACGCCAGCCACTTGGTCTGAATGTCGCCGTCGGCGACGTTGTCGGCGACCTCACCGCCACCGGTGTTCTCGGCGCTCGCGGTTACCTCGACGATGTGCTCGGAGATGTCGCCGGGCAGACCGGTCGGAGTGATGCCCTCGACGTTGGCCGCCATCGGCTGGCCGTCCGGCCCGGTCTCGACGGTGTTCTCCCAGTCCGGCTGTGGATCACCGGACTCGAAGGAGCTGGCGAAGAGCACTTGCGGAGCGGCGGCCGCGGCGTTCGGCGCCGTGGCGGCGGTCGCGGTCGGGCGGGTCGCCAGGCTCACCGGCGCCACGAGCGCGAGCGCGGCGATGAGGATGAGGATTCGGCGATCGAGACGATGGCGCGAGCTGAGCACGGAGTCCTCCGAGGCATGGAGTGGAGGGCGGGTCGGTCTCCGATGACACCGACTCCTGACATCGTTGTCAACCGCTCCGGTGGACAAGCCGATGGACAAGTTTCGACGCCAGTGCCCGATCCGTCCGCTCAGCCGCTCACCAGCCGGCGCCGAAGCTGATGAACGGCACGACCGCCTCCGCGTCGCTCTCGGACCGTGCCGCCGCCAAGGCGACCGACGGCGGCTGCCCGGTCGCGAGCCCTTCGTGAGTACGCGCCAGCACCTCGCATGCCACGTCGTCGTCGACGCGAGCGGGCGACGCGATCACGCACGACGTACCCGCATGCAGCCAGGCGACCGTCATGCCGATCGTCTCGGCGCCCCACCGTACGGCCGACCGCCCGAGCTCACACGCCGACAACACCACCGTCGACGGCACCCGGGACAACCGATCGATGTCGTAGCCGAACCACGGCCCGTCCACCAGGTCCAGACCCGAGAAGAGCGGGTTGTCGGCGGCGTGACGTCCGTGCGACGCCACATGCAGCACGTCGACCTCGGCCGCAAGAGCACTCACCTCCGCTGCGACCGCATGCGGCCCCGTCAGCACCCGGACGTCCTCCCACGCCTTCGCCGCTTGCAGCACCTCCTCCTCGGCGCGAGGCACGTCCGGGCCCGAAACCAGCCCCGCGTTCCGCGGCGTCGCACACTGTCGCGACCGCAACCACGCCGACGCCGACCGCGCCACCGCGAGCGGCCGATCATCGAGCCCGGGCAGCATCGACCACGGCACTCCGACCAGTGCACCCGGCGGCACCAGCACCACCGGCCGGTCGCCGACGCTGTCGGACAGCGGCTCCCAGAGCAGCGCGGTCAGCCGGTCGAGTCGCTGGTGCAGCCCGGTGAGAACAACGGTCCGCATGTGCTTGGGCAAGAGCGACGCCGCGACATCCAGATCGGCCTGCAGTCCGTCGAGCAGGGCGTGCACCGCACCCACCGGACCAAGGGCACGCACGACCGCGTCCCGCTCGGTGACGACCACCGCGTGCAGCGCGTCGTCCGCCACGAGGTACGAGATCAGGACGCCGCCCCGCGCCTCGAGGGCCTCGCGGACCTCATCGAGGGTGGTCGGCGCCACGACAAGATCAGCGCCCGCTCCGTACCAAGAACGCTGGCGGATCTGCTTGCGTAGCCGGGCGACCCGACGCGACATGTCGTCCGAGTCGGAGCTGGGTTCGGCCTTGCGCTGCTCCAGTTGAAGCCGACGCAGCTCAGCCAGGGAAGCCGCGGCTCCGCTGTCGGGAGGCGGTCTCACCGGCGGTACGCGGCTCGCCAGCGCGCGGGAGCGTTCGGACCACTCGAAGAGAACCTCGGGACGGCCGTCGTCGACTGCCATCGACAGTCCGAGGCCCGCCAGGGTCTGCCCGTGGCCGACGAGCGACGTCTGGAGATCGAGACTGCCGAAGGACGACTGCCAGCCGTGTAGGTCCGCGAGGCCGGCTCGAACGTGCCTGAGCGCAACTCCACGTCGACCTGCCGCCGCTGCCCACTCGGCACGTGTCTGGCGGTGCAGAAGACGAATCGAGATCGGGGTCGACGAACCCGGACGCAGCCCCTCCAGCTGGGTTTCGACCAGCTGAAGGTCGCCGGCGCGCACAGCGCACCGAGCTGCCTGCAGCGTCGCGGCCAGAGCGTCGTCCTTCAGGCCATGCACACGGAGCGCCTCAATCAGCTCGAGAGCTCGGGTCAGACTGTCGGCGCGAATCCGCTGCGACTCGACCTCACAGCTGAGTGCGAGCAGCTCCGCGCGAAGTCTCCACGCGACGCTGCCGCGGTTGTAGAAGCGACGGGCAGCCCGCCGGGCGACCTTGCGAGCCGCCTTGAGATCGCCGGAGACCATGAGCAGGCGGGCGAGGACGAGCTCGGCCTGGCCCTGCTGTTGCCGAAGGCGGCGGGAGTCGAAAGCGGCCACGATGCCCTGCACGGTCTGGGACGCATCGGACACCAAGCCGGCGGTCGCCATCACCTCAGCCCGGTCCTGATCGCAGATGGCGCTGGAGACTGGCGACAACGGAGCGAGCACCGGCCGGGCCGAGTCCATCCGGCGGAGCGCGGTGACGAGGTCGCCGGCGAGCATGTGCAGGTAGCCGAGATTGTGCTCGGCCTTCGCCCGCAGCACCGCTCCGTCTGCCGCCGGACCGAGGCGAAGGCATCGCTCGAGATCCAGGCGGGCCCGCGTCAGGTCACCGGCCTGAAGATGCGCGTTTGCTCGATTCAGGTGCAGCCGTGCGATCTGGACCGGCTCGCCCGGATCGAGCATGGGGAGCGCCTGGTCGAACTCCTTCAGCGCCTCGGCATTGTTGCCCGACCGCATGAGCAACAACGCACGCTGAGCATGTATGAGACCTCGCACGTTCGGACCGACGTGCGGTATGGCCAATGCCCGCTCACACAGGGCCAGCCCGTCCTCCCAGCTCCCCCGGTCCGACCCCGCGTCGGCCAGGCTCACCAGGATCCGGGCGGTCAGCTCGTCATCGTCGGCACGCTCGAGCGCCCGGTTCAGTAGCGCGCGGGCCCGGCCGTACTGTCCTGCCGCACTCTCGTCGACAGCGCGACGGTGGAGTTCCGTAGCGGTCAGCACGTAGGCATCATCGCCCGACGCACCCGCAGCGGCTACCAACTTCCGGCCCTTGTTTCAGCCCTTCCCGGCGGTCTAATCTAGGGCGATTTCGCCGCAAGAGCAGCATAGTTGTGCGAATGACTAGACATTGGTGTGTCGGGTCACCAACCGGCGCCGAAGCAGATGAACGGGACGACGGCATCCGGATCGGTCTGGACCCGCGCCTCGGCCAACGCCACCGCGGGCGGCTGCCCCGCCGCCAGACCCTCGTGCGTGTGGGCCAGGACCTCGCACGCCACGTCGTCGTCCACCCGGGCCGGCGACGCGATCACGCAGGACGTACCGGCATGCAGCCAGGCGACCGTCATGCCGATCGTCTCGGCGCCCCACCGTACGGCCGACCGCCCGAGCTCACACGCCGACAACACCACCGTCGACGGCACCCGGGACAACCGATCGATGTCGTAGCCGAACCACGGACCGTCCACCAGGTCCAGACCCGAGAACAGCGGGTTGTCGGCTGCATGCCGACCATGCGACGCCACATGCAGCACGTCGACCTCGGCCGCAAGAGCACTCACCTCCGCGGCGACGGCATGCGGCCCGGCCAGCACTCGTACGTCCTCCCACGCCTTGGCCGCCTGCAGCACCTCCTCCTCGGCCCTGGCCACGTTCGGCCCGGACACCAGCCCCGCCTGCCGCGGCCGGGCGCGGTCCCGGGTGCGCAGCCACGCCGACGCCGACCGCGCCACCGCCAGCGGCCTCCCGCCGACCCCGGGCAGCATCGACCACGGCACACCGGCCAGTACGCCAGGCGGCACGATCACCG
>JALDXR010000602.1:0-2712 GCA_032154865.1 Nocardioidaceae bacterium | reverse complement strand
CCCGCTCGACATGGCGGCGGCCTACGCCACCTTCCCGGCCCGGGGGGAGTTCTGCGAACCCCACCCTGTGAAGGAGATCCTCGATCGGTTCGGAGAGAGCGTCGTCAAGATCCCGGACAAGTGCGATCGGGTATTCCCACGAGCGGTCGGAGATGCGATCAATGACATTCTCCGCGGCGTCCAGGAGCCCGGTGGATTCGGAGCAGACCTCGCCCTGACGGTCCCCTCGGCCGCGAAGACGGGAACGATCGACAGCAACCGAGCCGTCTGGTACATGGGCTACACCGAGGATCTGTCCACCGCCGCGATGATCGCCGGCGCCAACAAGCAAGGCCACTGGAAGACTCTGGTGGGGCAGACCGTCGGCGGACTCACGGTCACCAGCGATATCGCGTTCGGTTCCACCCTCGCCGGTCCGATGTGGTACGGCGCGATGAGCGTCATCGACAAATGGCTATCCGGCCGCGAATTCCATCCGCCGAACGAGAGCAAGCTGGGTGGCAAGGTCCAGATCGTGCCCGGCACCAGCGGCATGTCGATCGGGCAGGCGCAGGACACGCTCCGCGCCTCGGGCTTCAAGCCGATCGTCGGCTCATACAAGAACTCGGAGTACGCCGAGGGCACCGTAGCCTTCACCGACCCGGGTGAGGGCGAGGAGGCGTACGAAGGCCAGACCGTCACCATCTACCCGTCGACCGGCTACGTACCTCCGCCACCGGAGGAGGACGACGGCAACAACGGCGGCGGCAACGGTGGCGACAACGGAAGCCCCGACCATGACAACGGTGGTGGCAACGACGGACCGGGCGGCGGACCCGGCCGCGGCGACGACGGCTGAGCGGCGAGCGGTCGGTTAGCTTGGCGTCAGGCCCCGAGCTGACGCTTGACCTCAGCCGCGACGGCGCCGCCCTCGGCGCGACCCTTCACCTTCGGCTGCAGGGCGCCCATGACCCGGCCCATCGCTCGCATGCCGTCCCCCGCGACGCCGAGCTCCTCGACGGTCGCGGTGACGAGCTCCCGGATCGCGTCGGCGTCGAGCTGTTCGGGCATGTACTCCATCAGGATCGCGGCTTCCGCGGTCTCCTTGGTGGCGAGCTCCGGACGCTCGGCGTCGGCGAACGCCTGCGCCGCCTCGCGACGCTTCTTCGCCTCCGACCCGATGACCTCGGTCACTTCCTCGTCGGACAGCTCGCGCTGCTCCTTGCCGGCGACCTCGGCATTGCGGATCGCCGTCAACGTCATCCGCAGGGTCGAAGCCCGCAGGTCGTCCCGGCTCTTCATCGCGGCGGTCAGGTCGCGGCGTACTCGCTGCTTGAGCTCGGCCATGCCTCCAGTCTTGCATTGGCTGGTGTGACAGCCTGGACCCGTGCGCGCTCTGACCACGACCACGCTCGGCCTCGCCGCCGTCGGGCTCCTTGCGCTCGGCTACGCCGCCGGGATCGAGCGACGAGCGTTCGTGCTGCGCCGGGTCGAGATCCCCGTCCTGCCGCCGGGGAGCCGCCCGCTCCGCGTCCTCCACATCTCCGACGCCCACCTGACGCCGAACCAGAAGGCCAAGCAGCGGTGGCTGCGGCGGCTGGCCGATCTCGAGCCCGACTTCGTCGTCAACACCGGCGACAACCTCGCGCATAGCGATTCGGTGCCGGTCGTGCTGCGGTCGTACGGAGAGCTGCTGGACATGCCGGGTGTGTTCGTCTTCGGCTCCAACGACTACTACGCGCCGATCGCCAAGAACCCGTTTCGCTACTTCCGGCCCAAGCGCAAGGAGAAGCGCTTCGGCGAGAAGCTGCCGTGGGACGAGCTACGTGACGCCTTCGTCGAGCGGGGCTGGGTCGACCTGACCAATCAGCACGGGGAGCTGGTCGTACGCGGACAGCGTCTGGCGTTCGTTGGTGTGGACGACCCGCATCTGAAGTTCGACGACCTCGGCGCCGTCGCGGGGCCGGCCGACAGTACGGCTGACCTGGCCATCGGCGTCGCGCACGCCCCGTACTTGCGCGTCCTCGACCAGTGGAACCGCGAGGGCTACCCGCTGATCTTCGCCGGCCACACGCACGGCGGGCAGCTCCGCGTGCCCGGGTTGGGCGCGCTGGTCACCAACTGCGACCTCGACCGCAAGCGAGCCCGCGGGCTGCATCAGCACCAGGTCGGCAACGCTCCCCCCTCGTGGCTCCACGTCTCGGCCGGGCTCGGCACCTCGCCGTTCGCACCGATCCGATTCGCCTGCCGGCCAGAGGCGACTCTGGTCACCCTGACGACGACAGAGCCGCCGGAAACCGCCGATCCGACGGTGGCGTGAACCGACTTGGGTCGCGCGATCCCGCTTCGATAGACTCGCCGGGCTTTCGCAAAACACCCACGGGCTGTGGCGCAGCTTGGTAGCGCACTTCGTTCGGGACGAAGGGGTCGCAGGTTCAAATCCTGTCAGCCCGACCACGCGTTCTCGCAGGTCAACCCGCATCTTCGGCGTCCGCATCATCATCGCTTGTCCGATCGGCCGCGTCCGGAGTCAGCGGAAAGTCAGCGAAGGCCGGGTCGTAGCCGATCAACAGGTAGGAGAAGATCGTGGTCAGCTCCCAAAACACGTAGAGCAGGTCTCCAACACGGGGGTCGAGGTGCTGCTGAGCATGCGCGTAGGGGTCGAGTGTGGTCGACGGGCGAGAGTGGGCGAGCAACCGCTGAGCGTCGTTGATCGGCACCCCGTCGTAGACC
>JALDXR010000601.1:0-2715 GCA_032154865.1 Nocardioidaceae bacterium | reverse complement strand
CGACAGGAGTACGGCGTCGACGCCGGCCCAGTCCGCTCGGTCCGGCTTCGACCCGCGTCGGCGCAGCGGTGGTGCATGTCGGTGGAGCAACGGGTCGGTCACCAGGCGGGCGCCACCCATCTCGATCACCACGGTCGAATGACCGAGCCAGGTCAGCGCAAGCATTTGTCCACGGTATCCGCGATACACCACCTGCCGTTGGACCCGCCCGATTCGGGCCGAAGGGCAGATTCGGAATAGTTGCAGCAAAAGCAGAATTGGCTTGCTCGGGACAGGAATCTGGCGGCTCCGGCCGACTGCTCCCGGAAGGTCAGAACGGCATGGCACTGCCCGGCACGGAAAAGACCAAGCAGAACGGCGTCAAGACAAAGCGAGTCTGGGTTCAGAACGTTCTTGTCAACGCCCGGCTGCTCGAAGCGCGACTGGACGCTGCCGTCCGGCGTCGTGATAGCGACAAGCCGGATCCAGCCGCCGAAGAGCTCGAAAAGTCGGTTCGCAAGCTTCTTTACGCCGCGAGAAGGGCCGCAACGCGCCAAGATCCGGTGCCGGGTCGGATGGCCAATTGGTGGCGAGGGACCCTGATCGAGGCGGCTTACCAGAATCTCCATGCCGCCGAGTCACTCATTGTCGGAACGTACGACGAGGACGACGTCAAGGCCGAGCTTCCTGAGGCGTTGGCTCGGGTCGAGGTCTCCCTCGACCGGGACGACCCTCGGCGGCGAGCGATCAATAAGCTGGCGCTTCAGCCTGAGGTGCGTGATCTCAATCGAGCTCGTGCCGAACTGGCCAAAGCGATCGAGGTCGGACACGCGGCCGCGGACCACGAACATTCGAGACTGCGCAATTTCCGGAACGCGGCGTTGATCGCGACGGCTGTGTTGACCATCCTCGTGGCCTTGTTCATCTGGTTCGTGCACGACAATCCGACCGATGTGCCGCTCTGCTTTACCCCCACTCCCGAGACGGGCCAGTCCGCGATCCTGGCTTGTCCTACCGGCGAATACAGCCTGCATCCGCCTGACGGCGGACCTCGGGGCGCAGACGTGCTCGTAGTTGCCTGGCTCGGCCTGATGGGTGCCGCCTTGGCTGCAGCCGTCGCCATCCGGAACCTGCAAGGGACCTCGACACCCTATGACGTGCCATTCGCCTTGGCGGCGCTGAAGCTTCCGGTCGGAGTACTGACCGCGATCGGTGGGCTGCTCGCGCTTCGAGGGGAGTTCATTCCCGGCCTCAGCGAATTGGACACTCAGGGCCAGATCCTCGCGTACGCCTTAGCACTGGGATACGCACAGGAGTTGCTCACGCGATACATCGACAAGCAAGCCCGCCATCTGCTGTCCTCGGCGCCCGGCAAGGAGACCGGCGTAAGCCGACCGGAACGCGATTGGCCGCTACCACCACCGCCTCCCAAGGACGGGAACGCACAGCTGATTCAGGACGACGGCACCGCGGAGACCGAAACCGAGAGGACGACGGAGCCACCACCCGCGACGACCAGCAGTCCCTGATCCAGCGCCGACGCGGTCAAGCCAGGCGTACTCGGGGATCGATGACGGAGTAGAGGAGATCCACCGCCAGGTTCGCCACCACGATCAGAGACGCCGCGATCAAGACGGTGGCCTGGATGACCGGGAAGTTCTGATCTCGGATCGAGTCGAGGGCGAGCTTGCCGAGGCCCTGGTAGTTGAAGATCGTCTCGACGAAGATCGTGCCGGCCAGCAGGTCGGCCAGATCGAGGCCGAAGATGGTCAAGACCGGCACGATCGCCGCCCGCAGCGCGTGTTTGACACTGATCCGACCGGTGCCGAGGCCTTTGGCCTTGGCCGTGCGGACGTAGTCCTCGTTGTAGGCCTCGACCATGGAGCCTCGGGTGAACCTCGCATAGTCGGTCGAGGAGTAGACGCCCAGCACGACCCAGGCCAACAGCAGGCCGGTGAACCACGACCACGGATTCTGGAAGAACGACGTGTACTCCGGATAGGGGAACAGACCCCAGAACAAGACCAGATACAAGAACGAGAGCAGGATGACGAGATAGGCGGGGATCGAGCTCAGGATCAACGAGCTGCTGACCAGCGCCCGGTCGGTCGCGGTTCCGCGTTTTCGGGCCGCGACCATGCCCAGCAGCACGCCGAGCGGGAGGAAGATCATGGCCGAGCCGATGGCGATGGACAGTGACACCGGATATCGCTGTTTGATGTCGTCCCAGACCGGCTGGCGGGTCGTGTACGAGATGCCGAGGCACGGCGCCGGACAGTCGTAGGTGGCGCCGCCGAAGTCGTACTCGCGGCCGACGAAGATGCCCTTCGCCCAGTCGACGTACTGGCCGACCACCGGGTCGTAGACGCCCAGCGACTCGTTGTAGGCGTCGACCCGTTCCGCGGTGCACCGAGGCTGGGAGTTCTGGCACAGGGCCAGACCGGGGTTGGACGGCCCGTAGAAGAACAGCGCGAACACGATGACCGAGGTCACGAAGATGACCAGGAAGCCGGCGATGACCCGGCGCACGATGTACCCGAACATGGCGCGCTACCCCGCCCTCCCTCCGTTGACAGCTCATTGCAGCCTGTGCACTCGCGAGGAACGCAGTGATTGCGTTCCTGCATCAGGTCAGTATCGGTGGTGTCCGAATCGATCGCGAGGTCGACCCACCATTGCGCTCCCCATGTCATCCGTCGAGGGGGATGACGGCAGCCATCGCCTGGCCGACTGTGG
>JALDXR010000112.1:0-8919 GCA_032154865.1 Nocardioidaceae bacterium | reverse complement strand
GCATCCGTACCCGAACCCTGATCTGCCTCGACATCGCCGTTTTCGGCATCCTCGCCGCGCTGTTGCTGATCAGCGTCGCTGCCGAGGCCGCCGACGGCGACCAGGTCAGAGGCGATCCGCAGTCGGCCGGTCCCGTCTTCGTGCTGGACAAGGGTCGCTTCTCGGCCTTCGACGCGCCCGGCGTCAGCGCCAACGAGCTGATCGACATCAATCCACGCGGTCAGGTCGCCGGCACGTACGTCGCCAAGAACGGGGTGAGTCATGGGTTCCTGCGCGACAAGCGCGGCCGCTTCACCCGGTTCGACTTCCCCGGTGCGTCGGCGACGTACGTCTTGAAGCTCAACGACCGGGGCCAGATCGTCGGCAACGCCTGCGCCGGCATCGACTGCCCGACCCAGTTCGGCTACCGGCGCGACGCCGACGGACGATTCCGAAGCCTTCGCTATCCGGGCGCGGTCAGTACCCAGGCGTTCGGTATCGACGACCGCGGCCGGATCGTGGGGAGCTACCTCGACAGCATCGGCACCGACCACGGGTACGTGTGGAGTCGGGGGCGGTTCTCCACCTTCGACGTACCTGGGGCGAGCCTCACCCAACTCACCGCGATCAACGACCGGGGCGAGCTGCTCGGGGTCTACATCGACGCCGACGGCAACCCGCACGGCTTCCATCGCAACCCACGCGGACGCATCTCCTCCCTCGACGCGCCCGGGGCGGCCTTCACGCTGCCGTTCGACATCAACGACCGGGGCCGGATCGTCGGCTTCACCACCGATGCGTTGCCCATCCCGGACGCCGACGACGTCCACGGGTTCGTCCTCAAGGACGGGCCGACGAGTCGATTCACCCGCGTCGATGTCCCCGGCGCACCGCGAACGCTCGCCTCCGGCATCGACGACCGCGGCCGGATCGCCGGCATCTTCGAGAATCCGAACGCGGCGATCCCGGAATCCCTTCAGAACTTGGGGAGTACGGGTGTCGCCGCCATGGCACTGGGGTCGTGGAATGCATAACGGTCGGCCTCCCGCTCGTAACGCTCGGCGGCTCGAGCCACCCGGTCCGCGTCGAGCTCGACCCCGATGCCCGGCGCATCTGGAACGGCGAGGCGGCCGTCGACGTACGGCAGTGGCGAGCGCTCGGCGAGGATGTCGTCGGCAAGGAGGGACCCGTAGCCCTGGCTCGCGTAGGTGACGTTCGGCGTCGCCGCGAGGACGTGGAGCCCGGCGTACGTCGCGATGCCGAGCTCACCGAGGGAGTGCTTGAGCACGGGCAGCCCGGCCACCTCGCACATCGCGGCGCCGTGTCGCAGGTTCGACAGTCCACCGTCCATCTGGTTGTCGACCGACACGGCGTCGGCGGCGCCCTGCTGGATCACGGCGAGCTGGTCCCATCGCGTCCACGACGCCTCGTTGGCCAGCAGCGGCGTCGCGATCTGGCTCCGGACGTAGGCCATCTCGGGCAGGTTGCGTCCCGACACCGGCTGCTCGACGAGCTCGAGCCCGACCTGCTCCATCTCGCGGATGATCCGGATCGCCGCGGCCGACGACCAGGCCTCGTTGGCGTCGACCCGGATCAGGGCGTCGTCGCCGGCGCCCTTGCGGATCGCCTCGACCCGGGCGACGTCGATGCGGGGGTCGTCGGAACCGACCTTGAGATAGAAGGTACGAAAGCCCCGCTCCCGACCGGCCCTCGCCGCATCGATGAGCTCGTCCGGCGCCCGTTGGCCGAGGTAGTAGAAGTACTCCACCTCGTCTCGGACCCGGCCGCCGAACAGGTTGACCAGCGGCTGGCCACAGGCCTTGCCGACGATGTCCCAGCAGGCCATCTCGACCGCCGCGATGGCCGGGCTGGTCGCCTTGACGTGATGCCAGGTGCCGACCACGTTGATCCGCTTCATGATCCGCTCGATCCGGAAGGCGTCCTCACCCACCACGAGCGGCTCGACCGTCTTGAGCACGGCGAGCACGATGTCGGTGCTCGGGTACGCTGCAGCCTCCCCGATGCCGACCGGTCCCTCGTCGGTATCGACGTGAACCAGGACGCTGATTAGGCCGGAGCGGCGGCCGTACGCCCAGACTTCGTCGGTCTCGAAGGGCACGGCGAGCGGGGTCGCCCGCAGTCCGGTGATGCGCATCGGTGCCTGTCCTTCCATCCTTCTTCTTGCTTGGGGCTCAGACCGTCATCGGGTTGCGGTCTGTGTGGGTCAAAAGCTCGCCACCGTTCTCGGTCAGGAGCACGGTGTCGGACACGGCATAGTCCGGGATCTGCTGGCCGAGGATCCACGACAGCACGTGGAAGGTCATGCCGGCGGCGAGAACCAGATCGCTGTCGCCACGCAGCCCGATCACCGACGCGCCGCCGGTCCAGCTCGGCGGAAACCCGATCCCGACGCTGTAGCCGCAGTGGTGGCGGCGATAGTCCTTGTGGCCGAGGCCGTCGTCGATGACCCGCTGCCAGGCCGCATAGACGTCGGCCGCCACTGCTCCCGGCCGCAGTGCCTCGGTCACCGCCTCGAGCCCGGCAACGGCCAGTTCCGCGGAGTGCTGGATTTCTTCCGGCGCCCGACCGACGTGGACCATCCGGGTCAGCGGCGCGTGGTAGCGGGCGCACACCGCCGACAGCTCCAGGAAGACCGCGTCGCCGTGCCGCATCGGGCGGTGGTTCCAGGTGACGTGTTCGTAGCGCACCCGATCCGCCGATCGGATCAGCGGAGCGAAGCCGGGATATCCGCTGCCGCCGGCGATCATCGCGCGATAGACGTCGGCGGCGATCGTGCTCGGTCGAACTCCCTCATCGGCGGCCGCGATGCCGGTACGCATGGCCTTGTCGGACAGGTGTGCCGCGCGCCGTACCTGGGCCAGCTCGGCCGGTGACTTGACCGCCCGTACCTCCGACACGGTCTCCGACACGTCGACCCAGCTCACGTCGGGAAGGCTGTCGGAGATGTGGTGCCACAGCCGTGGCGGGAACGACATCGACCCCAGCTCGACACCCACCCGGGCCGAGCCGCCGACCTGGGCGATGGCCCGGACGACGGCGAACGCCGGGTCGTCGGAGTCGGTGTAGCCGAAGAACAGACAGGCGGTCGCCTGCGCCTCGACGGTCGACCGCTCCATCTCACGGGCCACGAGCACCGGCTCGCCGTCGACGGGCAGCACCAGGGCGGTGAATGCGAAGTGGCCCTGGTGGTTGAGTCCGGTGCAGTAGTAGATGCTCTCGGGGCTGGTCAGCAGTCCGATCGGGCAGTCGGCAGACGTCAGCGCCGTACGCACCGCCTGCATCCGGGCGGTGTACTCCTCGGGGAGAAACTCGGGTGCGTCGGGATCGCTCTCGGTGAGGTCCGTGATCGCCGACTCGGGGAAGAAGCCGGTCATGATTGTCAACAATCTACCCGCGTCGTGCACGCCTCACCAGATCCCCGGCGGTGGCTGCGAACGGCGGAGGCAGAATGCAGGCGTGAGCGATGGTGGTTCTGCGGCGACGGCGGTCCGGGTCCTGGCCCGGCCGTCGATGCTCGCCCTCCATCTGCTCGCACTCGTGGCGATCTCGGTCTGCGTCGTCGCGGGAATCTGGCAGCTCGGGGTCTACCAGTCGGAGCAGGACGACATAAGCGAAGCACGGGCGTCGGCCGCGCCGGAGTCGCTGACGACGACACTGGGCCCGGACGAGGGGCTCACCAACGAGCTCGTCGGAATGCCGGTGTTCGCCGAGGGACAGTACGCGCCGGCCGCCCAGCAGATCCTCATCTCCGACCGCACTCGCGACGGCCGCGCCGGCTACTGGGTCGTGAGTCCACTGCTGCTCGAGAACGGGTCGGCGATCCTGGTCGTCCGGGGATGGACTCCGGAGCAGTCGGCGCCGCCGGTGCCCACGGCGCCGGTGACCGTCACGGGGTCGTTGCAGCCTGGCGAGGAGCCCGGCGCCGACTCGGTTCTCGGACCGGATCGCGTCGTCGACACGATTCGGACCCCGTCGCTTGTCGGCCAGCTGCCGTACGACCTCTACAGCGCCGTGCTGATTCGTACCGACGAGGAGCCGCGACCGACCGATGGGCTGGCCCCGGTCGATCCATCCGCCCCGGCCGTGCCGTGGACCGATGGCCTTCGCAATCTCGCGTACGCGCTGCAGTGGTGGGTCTTCGGTGCGTTCGCGGCGTTCATGTGGTGGCGGATCTGCGTCGACCAGCTCGCCAGGCGTCGAAGCCCACCGGCGGAGCAGCCCAGCGACGCGGGTAGCCTGACCCGGTGAGCGGGACGCTGCTGCGTTATCGGGTGATGGCCTACGTCGTCGGGACGCTGTTGATCGTCTTGGTGTGTGTGGGAGTGCCGCTGAAATACCTCTCCGACGAGGGCAGCGGCGCACACGACGTGGGCGAGTGGATCACGACGTACCTCGGAGTCGCCCACGGCTGGCTCTACATGATCTTCTTGGTCACCGCCGCGTTGTTGGCGCGGGCGGCGCGATGGAGCATCGGTTTCACGGTCGTGACCCTGCTGCTCGGCACGGTGCCGTTCGCCAGCTTCTATGCCGAGCGCAGGGCCACTGCGCACACCCGTCAGCTCATGCGCTCGGAGGCTGTGACGCAGAGTCGTTAGATGAAGGCTCGTCGGGCTGCGAGCCACCCCCTAGCTTCTTCTTCGCAACGGCGACCGCGCCGGCCAGAGCAGCGATGATCGCGAGCTTGCGGATGCGATGCTTCTTCTTCGGAGCTTCTTCTTCGGTGCCTTCAGCTTCGGCTGCAGCCGCCTCGGCTTCCTTCTTCCGTTTGCTCATCGTTACCTCCTGTCCCCACAGTATCGACAATCACCCCTGTCGCGCGCCTAGGTGGTGTCGCATTTGTCGTTATCTCCGGTACGCCCCGCCGTGGGTCGGTCCTCGCAGCGTGGCAGGATCGACACGAGCCTGGCGTACCGCCGGGGCAACGTGCGAGGAGGACCCTGCAGTGGCCGAGCAGTTGACCGCGACGCTGAAGACGAATCGTGGCGACATCAAGATCGACCTGTTCCCCGACCAAGCGCCGACGACGGTCCAGAACTTCGTGGGCCTTGCGGAGGGCACCAAGGAGTGGACCGACCCGGCAACCGGTCAGAAGTCGACCGAGCCGTTCTATGACGGGCTCAGCTTTCATCGCGTGATCGAGGGCTTCATGCTGCAGGGCGGCTGCCCACGCGGCGACGGCACCGGCGGCCCCGGTTACCAGTTCAAGGACGAGTTCCACACCGATCTGACCTTCGATCGGCCCTACCTGCTCGCGATGGCGAACGCCGGGCCTGGCACCACCGGCTCGCAGTTCATCATCACGGTCGCTCCGCCCGAGTGGCTGACCCGCAAGCACACGATCTTCGGCGAGGTCACCGACGGCGCCAGTCGCCAGGTCGTCGACGAGATCGGCGCGACGGAGACCGACGGCCGCGATCGTCCTCGCGACCAGGTCGTGATCGAGTCGGTGGCGATCGAGCGCGGTTGATGTCCGATCCGACGGGGGCTGCCCCGGCCGTACCGCATTGCTATCGCCACCCGGATCGCGAGACCTGGATCAGCTGCCAGCGCTGCGGCCGGCCGATCTGCCCGGACTGCATGCACTCGGCGTCGGTCGGTTTCCAGTGCCCGAACTGCATCGCCGAAGGCCGGCGGACGGTTCGATCGCCGCGCACGATGGGCGGCGGTCTGGTGCCGAGCCGTGCCGGCTTTGTCAGCTGGACCCTGATCGGCATCAACGTCGTGGCCTACTTCGCGGTGCTCTTCACGCCCAGCGACGTCCCCAACGGCTGGAGCGAGATCGAGGCCCGCGGCGTCCTCATCGCGCAGGGTGGCCAGTTCACCGGCGTCGGCTACCTCGATGGCGTCGCCGACGGCGCGTACTGGCGGTTACTGACCGCGGCGTTCCTGCACGGGTCGATCCTGCATCTGCTGTTCAACATGTACGCGTTGGCGCTGTTCGGTCCGATGCTGGAGCAGGCGCTGGGGTACGTCCGGTTCATCGCGCTCTACTTCACGACCGCGATCGCGTCATCGGTCACGGTTTACTGGCTGAGCCCGGTCGATCAGTCGACCCTGGGGGCGTCCGGCGCCATCTTCGGATTGTTCGGGGCGTCGTTCGCCGTGCTGCGCAAACGCGGCCAGGACATCACGCCCTTGCTGATGCTGCTCGGGCTGAACCTGGTCATCACGTTCACGATTCCCCACATCAGCTGGCAGGGCCACGTGGGTGGGCTGGCGTGCGGGCTCGTCGTCGGCTGGATCCTGGCGTACGCGCCGCACCGCCACCGGGTGCTCATCCACAGTGTCGCTTTTGCCGTCGTCTGGGTGGCGATGATCGGCCTAATCATCGCGCGCACCAACGACCTTCAGGGCGACCAAGCCGTCGGGAGGACCGGAGCTATCCACAGTGTGGATATCTCCTGTGGAGAATCACATCAGTGTGATTCCGCGGTCACTCCCACTTCGTGGCGAAGATGAAGCCGACCGCGATGAGGCTCATGCCGACGATGATGTTCCAGTTGCCGAGGTCGTCCATGCCGGGGATCTTGTCGCCGGCGACGTAGAAGACCGACACCCAGGTCAAGCCGACCAGCCAGCAGAACAACATCGCTGGCGCGGCCCACCGGTTGCCGACCTTGGCCGCGGCCGGCCGCTTCGGCTCGGGCGGGGTGTAGTCGGACTTCTTGCGTGAGCGCGACTCGGGCACGAGTTGCTCCTGATCTGATCTGAGCGGTATTGCGTACATCGGCTAGCGTAACCCGCATGCGGCCAGCCATGAAGCTGACGAGGGCTTGGGGCTGGGCCGTGCCCGCGGTCGCCGCGATCGCCGGCATCCTCTTCGCGGCCAGCGCCTTCACCGCTGACGGCACCGATCTGCGCAGTACCACGACCGATTTGGGCACCCTGGTGGCCGAGCGGTCCGAAGAGGTCGCCGACCTCCGGGCCGACATGCGCGAGCTCCGCGACGACAAGGCCGACCTCGAGGCGGAGGTGCAAGACGCCGAGGTACGGGATGCCCGGGCGGTCGTCGCCAGGCTGGAAGATCCCGCCGGCATGGAGCCGGTCAGCGGCTCCGGTCTGGTCGTCACGCTGGACGACGCCCCGAGAGAGCGCCTCGATGACCCAGGCGTCGATCCGAATCTGCTGGTCGTGCATCAGCAAGACCTCCAGGGATTCGTCAATGCCTTATGGGCCTCGGGCGCCCATGCGATCAGCCTGCAGGGCCAGCGGCTGATCTCGACGACCGGGATCAAGTGCGTCGGCAACACCGTTGTGCTGGAAGGCGTGCCGTACTCCCCGCCGTACCGGATCGAGGCGGTGGGCGACATCGCGGCGATGCACGCCGGACTCCAGGAGTCCCGGTCGGTGCAGATCTACAACGAGTACGTCGACCAGTTCGGCCTGGGCCTGTCCGTCGAGGAGGATGAGAGCCTCGACATCTCCGCGTACGACGGGACGCCGCAGCTGCAGTGGGCCGAGCCGATCGGCTGACGATCCCGCCTGTGGATAACGCCCGACGCGTCGCCGCCGGACTCGGCACGCTTGGTGGTCATGCGACGAAAGGGGCACGATGGTGACCGTGACCGAGTCTCTGCTGCCACGCAGCCGGCCGCTGACCCGCGCCGACCTGGACGCGATGCCCGATGACGGGCACCGCTACGAGCTCATCGACGGGACGCTCATCGTGAGCCCGGCGCCGGTCCTGCGACATCAGCGAGCGGTGGCTCGGCTCCACCTGCTGTTCGCGTCGGTCTGCCCGACCGATCTCGAAGTCTTGTTCGCACCGTTCGATGTGGTGCTGAGCGACTCGACCGTGATGCAGCCCGATCTCCTGGTCGCGCGGCGCTCCGATCTGACCGACCGCGATCTGCCGGTCGCGCCTCAGTTGGCGGTCGAGGTGCTCTCGCCGAGCACCCGGCATATCGACCTCACGCTCAAGCGGTCCCGATTCGAGGCAGCCGGTTGCCCGGCCTACTGGGTCGTCGACCCGGACGAGCCGTCGCTGCGTGCCTGGCAACTTCGCGACGGGGCGTACGAAGAGGTCGGCCAGGTCGCCGGTGCGACCGCCTTCCACGCCGAGCGGCCGTTCGCGGTGGACGTCACACCGGATGACCTGATCGACCCGTAACGTCGGTCAGTTGTCGTCGCCGAACGTCGGGATCGTGATCGACGGTGTCGTCGGCGTGGCTGAGGGCGTGGTCGGTGGCGTCGTCGGCGGGGTCGTCTCGTCGTCGTCCTCCGGTTCGACGGCGACATAGAGCGTGACCGTCGAGCCCGACAAGGCCTCGGTTCCGCCGTCCGGCGTCTGGTCGAGGACGGTACCCGGATCCTCCGAGTCGGTCGGCTGCTCGACCGGATCGGCGACGTCGAACCCGTCGGCCTCGAGGGTGTCGATGGCTTCGTCCACGTCGAGACCGACGACGTCGGGCACTGTGGGCAGGCCGCCCGAGACCGTCAGCGTGACGACTGACTGAGGCCGGACCTGCTCACCGCTGCGCGGGTTGGTCTCCAGCACCACATTCCTCGGCTGATCGCTCTCCACCCGGTCGACCTCATAGCGGAGTTTGGCCGCGTCGAGCAGGTCCTTCGCCTCCTTGAGCTTCAGGCCGACCAGGTTGTTGGGCACCTGGACCGTACGCGGACCGCTTCCGATGATCAGGTCGACCGGGTCGCCGTCGTTGAGGAACGTCCCGCCCGAGGGGTTCTGGCTGATGACCTTGCCCTTGTCGTCGGGGCTGCTCGGTTGCGGGGTCACCTCGCCGACCGTGAGGCCCTCTGCCTTGATCTTCGTCTCGGCTGCGGCTCGCGAGTCACCGATGACATTGGGCACCGACACGCTCGGGCCGTCGTCGCCACCGCCGAACACCGCCGGGATGATGAATATCGCGGCGATCACCGCGGCGACCAGCAGCGCGAGCAGGATCCACGGCCATTTGC
>JALDXR010000111.1:0-8928 GCA_032154865.1 Nocardioidaceae bacterium | reverse complement strand
CGCAGGGTCCGGACGAACAACGACGACATCCGCAAGATCACGGCAGCTCCTCAGTAGACGTTCTGACTTGGCGAGGATATCGACCGCTTCCCCGCTCTCGCCGCCGAGTTTCCGGGTTACTCGGCTCCGTTGCGCAATGCCGCCCAGACTCAGTGTTTGTCCGTTACGGCTGGGCCGTGCCGCTGGGCTGGGGTTGCATCATTCGGAGGCCGTTGTGGCGGGCGCCGAGGCTGTAGACGTCGTGCTTGATGCTGGCGAGGGCGGCGCGGAGGCTCGGCTTCAGGCCTGGGTCGGTCTTGGGGCTCCGGAGGGCTGATCGGATGTCGAGGACGCGCATGGGAGGAGAACCGCCGTACGGGGTGATCATCGTCGGGACGAACTGGGCCCGCTCCACCTCGAATCGGCCGTCGGGCCGCTCGACCAGGGTGAACTTGACCGTGACGCCGCGATAGGTGTCGGGCACATCGGTGGACTGCTGGGCGATGAAGTTGCCGAGGCCGTAGGCGACCCAGGTGCCGTGGACGACATCGATCGGCTGCGGCACGTGGGCGTGATGGCCGTAGACGAGGTCGATGTCCTTGGATCGGGTGATCTTGTCGATGACGTCGAGCTGATAGCTGTCCGGCTCCGTCATGTACTCGGTGCCGTGGTGCAGGGCGACGATGACGACCTCGGCACCGCGCTGACGGGCGTTGTGGGCGTCCCGCTTGATCTGACCGGGATCGATCAGCGGCACCGACCACGGCTGCGCGGACGGGATCGGGATGCCGTTGGTGCCGTAGGTGTAGCTGAGCAACGCGACGCGTACGCCGGCGACGTCGATAATCAGCGGCGTCTTCGAATCCTTGCGTGAGCCAGCCGTACCGGCATGCGGCAGGCCCTTGGCGTCCAGAGTGTCGAGGGTTCGCTTGAGCCCTTCCCACCCGGTGTCGAGGCTGTGGTTGGACGCCGTCGTACACATGTCGATGCCGGCCTTCTTGAGCCCGTTGATCACCTGGGGCGGCGCACTGAAGATCGGGTAGTTGAGGAAGGGCCCGTCCGGCTCGGCGAGCGGAACCTCGAGATGGCAGATCGCCAGGTCGGCGCCCTGGTAGACCGGCCGCAGCGAGGCGAACATCGGTGCGAAGTCCATGCCCTTCTCGCCGCGGACGGCGGCCCAGTCCCGGGCGGACTCCCAGACGCCGGTGTGGATCAAGACGTCACCCGACATCACGACGCTGAATCGGCGCGGCTGCGGGGCGGGCGCCGACTTCGACCCAGCAGCCGAGCTCGGACCGTCGTCGGCGGGTTGCGGGTCGTCGCCGTCGGAGCTGCACGCTGCGAGCGTCAGAACGCACGCGAACACTCCGGCGCCGACGCGGCGACGCCAGAATCCCCTGGTCACTACGGATTTCACCGAGCCCCTTGCCATTTACCCGGCCAGATCATGCCACGGCCGGCTCGCCGTGATCAGAAAAGAATCGTCGCGAAGCTGCCTGCTTGGACGAATCCGGCGCGGACGTACGTCCGAACCGCCGCCGTGTTGCCGACGTTGACGTACAAGGATACGACCGGCGCGATGTCACGCAGGGCCATGTCGACGACGGCCGCCATCGCCGGGGCCGCGATCCCCCGGCCCCGCAGCTCCGGCGCGACGTAGACACCCTGGATCTGGCAGGCATGCGAGGTCGCCACCCCGACCTCGGCCTTGAACACGACGCGGCCGTCCTCGATCCGGGCGAACGCCCACCCGCGCGAGATGAGCTGGGCGACGCGGGCGCGATAGTGCCCACCGCCGGCCGGCTCCGGGGACACGCCCACCTCCTCGGTGAACATCGCGACGCAGGCCGGATAGAGCACGTCGAGCTCGTCGAGGACGACCCGCCGTACGGCCGGATCGGGTCGGATCGGGGCGGGTCTCGAGATCGTCAGGAGCGGCTGATCGGGTCGTACTTGGCGGGCCGAGCCCCACGACGGCTCGAGTCGATCCCACAGCGGCAGCACCATCTCGCGCGGGCCGACGATCGACGAGCTCATCCGGGGCAGGGTCGCCGCGTGGTCGGCGAACGCCGTGACCGCCTTGCGGCCCGCCTCCACCGGCACCAGGTTGGCCCCGGCATGGCAGGCCGCGACCAGCTCGTGGCGGTCGACGTAGCCCCAGATCGCCCCACCCATCCGGCGCGGGTCGGCTCCGGTCGCCTCGACCTGGTGGTCGACGAAGACGTTCGCCACCGGATCCTGGGCGAGCAGTCGCCGCAGTGGCGGGAGGTCGGCCGGCCCGAGCTGGCGGACGCCCGACGCAGTACGCAACACCCGGAGGCACCTCACTCTCGAACCGGGCGGTAGGACTGTCTGCCGCGAAGCCTAGTCCGCCGCCGGGACCGCTGAATATGACGTTTCTGCGGCGATTTCCCGCGTCAGACCGCGGCGGGGTCGGGCTCGGCGGTGGCGCGGTCGCCTCGCAGCGGCGACGTCCACGCCACCAGGGCGGCCAGCACGCCCACGCAGGTCAGGGCGTGCAGCGTCGAACGCACCCCGATCGCTGACGCGAGCGCACCGGCGGTCGCCGCACCCACCGTCCAGCCGAGACCCCACGCGAGCATCCGCCCGGCCGTGTTGACTCGGCCCAGCAGGTGCTCCGGCGTCACCTGCTGCCGGTAGGAGATCGAGTTGACCACCACCAGCGTGTACGCGCCGCTCCAGGCCAGCAGACCGATCGCGGCCAGCTGCCAGCTCGTCGCGAAGCTGGTGACGATCCCGAGTACGGCGGAGATCGGCAGGGCGACCAGGGTGATCTTCGCCGGCGTCAGGCGATCGAGAACGCGAGGCAACGCCAATGACGCCGCCAGCGCACCGACACTCCAACTGCTCCAGACGAGCCCGAAGCGCCATCCCTCGGTGCCGATGTCGAGCACCCGGTCGAACCACACCACCATCAGCGCGACGAAGCCGCCACCGACGATGCACTGCAACGCACCGACGATCGTCATCGTGCGGACTCCGGCGTGCCGTACGAGAAACTGCAACCCGACCTTGATGTCGGCGAACACGGTCGACGGCGAGGGCCGCACGCGCTTGCGAGCCGGGTCCTGCAGCGGTCGGGCGATGGTCCTGACCAGCGCCGCCGACACGGCGAAGCTCAGCGCGTCGAGCCCCAGCAGCGTGGACGGATGTACAACGGCCAGGCTCAGGCCGACCACGGCCGGGAGCACGGTCTCGGTCGCCGTGACGGCCGACCAGACGGCCGCGTTGGCCTTGGCGATCCGGTCGGTGCCCACGAGCGTCGGCAACGCACCGAAGTTGGCCCCGTCGAAGAACACCGCGATCGCCGGCACACCGAACGCCACGATCAGCAGATGCGGGATGGTCAGGATCCCCAGCAGGTGGGCCACCGGCACCGAGCCCATGAGCACGGCGTCCGCGAGATCCGCGATCACCATCACACGCTGCCGGTTGAGGCGGTCGGAGAGCGCGCCGGCGAACAGGCCGAAGAGCAGGTACGGCGCCGCCTCCAGCATCGACACGATCGCGGTCAGCGGAGCCGAGCCACTGAGCCGGTAGACGAGGACCGGCAGCGCGATCAGGGTGATGATCGTCCCTGCCTCCGAGAACAGCCGAGAGGCGAAGTAGCGGCGGAAGTCAGAGTCGGCGCGCAGTGTTCCCCGGACCTGCGGGGCCACGGCCGTCATGAGCGCGGGTACGGGTGGATCACGACCGGCTCCCCGTCGGGATCGGTCACGGACAGGACGCCACCCTCGACCTGGGCATCGGCGTGACCGGCCGACCGGAGCCGCTCCGCCACGTCGGCCAGCGGCTCCTCGGTCGCGAATCCGAGCCGGACCGAGGCGGGGCCGGACTCGAGCCGGACCAGTCCGACATGGCCGCCGCGCGTGGGCGCCGGCGGTCCAGCGTACGGCGGCAGCCCGAAGCAGCCGAGGAACCGGGCGTACTCCCCCGGCGATCTCGTCGACCGCACCGGCATCACCGACCATCGCCAGTCGCGCTCGGGCTGATGGATCCGATAGCCATAGTCGTCGTCGGAGTAGCCGTCGACCCAGATCTGGTCGCCGTCCGGGTCGGTCACGCTCAGCACCCGGCCGTACGCCTCGTCCCAGATCGTCGCGTCGGCCCAGCCGGCATCGGTCAGCCGACCGGCGAGCGCCTCGAGATCGGCGCCTTCGAACGCCAGCTCGGTCTGACCCGGTCGGGCGCCCATGGTGCTGCTGGCGGCGTCGTGCAGGGCGACCATGCCGGCTCCGGACACCATCGCGAGCCAGCCGCCCCGTTGCGACTCCACTCGGGGCGACAGGCCGAGCAGCTCCAGGAAATCCCGCATCGCCGGGATGTCGTCGGTGAACCGCAGCGGGCGGACGATGCAGTCGTCAGTGCGTTCGCCGGTCATCCCGCCGCCTCCCCATGCTGTTCGAGGTACTCCTCCAGGGCCCGCTCCACCAAGGCCGACAGGCTCGCGCCGTCGTCGATCGCCTTGTGCTTGACCCGGCGGATCAGCGGCGGCGGCAGGTACACGTTGAACTGCGCCTTCGTCTCCGGCGGATCGGTCATGGCTATATTGCTAGCATACTAGGAACGCAGCGCTCAAGCCGTGGCGGTTTTGCGCAGTTGTTGTGGGTGTCGAGGCCGCCACACCACCAACTAGTGCGCAAAACCGAGGGAGGCTGGGCGCATGGGCGACGTGATGCTCCAGCGGGTACGCCAAGTGGTCGGGCTCCATAGCGAGTCGCCGACGTACCTGGTCGATCGGCTGTGGCCGCGTGGCATCCGCAAGGACGCCCTCGACATGGACGGGTGGCTCAAGGACGTCGCGCCGAGCACCGAGCTCCGGCGCTGGTTCGGCCACGATCCGAACCGCTGGGCGGAGTTTCGCGAGCGGTATCGCGCCGAGCTCGATGCGCGGCCCGACGTGGCATACCCGCTGCTCGACGCACTACGCGACGGGCCGGTCGTGCTGCTCTACGACGCGAAGGACACCGACCACAACCACGCGATCGTCCTGCGCGACTGGCTACTCAGTCGGACCTGATCCGCCGACCCCGGGGCACTCTGCATGGCCCGTAGGCACTCTGCATGGGCTCGACGCCATGCAGAGTGCGCAAACACCACGAGAACGTGGTGTTCCGGCAGGGGCTGCTCAGCCGGCGGTGACGACCGGGCTGCCCTCGGCGTCCTCCCCCATCTCCTCGGCGATCCGCATCGCCTCGTCGATCAGGGTCTCGACGATCTGGCTCTCCGGCACCGTCTTGATGACCTCGCCCTTGACGAAGATCTGGCCCTTGCCGTTGCCGGACGCGACGCCGAGGTCGGCCTCGCGGGCCTCGCCGGGACCGTTGACGACGCAGCCCATCACGGCGACCCGCAGCGGCACCTCCATGCCCTCGAGGCCGGCGGTCACCTCGTCAGCCAGCTTGTAGACGTCGACCTGGGCCCGGCCGCACGACGGGCACGAGACGATCTCGAGCTTGCGGGGGCGCAGGTTGAGCGACTGCAGGATCTGCAGGCCGACCTTGACCTCCTCGACCGGCGGAGCGGACAGCGAGACCCGGATGGTGTCGCCGATGCCCTTGGCCAGCAGCGCTCCGAAGGCGACCGAGGACTTGATCGTGCCCTGGAACGCCGGCCCGGCCTCCGTCACGCCCAGGTGCAGCGGCCAGTCACCTCGCTCCGCGAGCATCTCGTACGCCTGCACCATGACGACCGGGTCGTGGTGCTTGACCGAGATCTTGAAGTCGTGGAAGTCGTGCTCCTCGAACAGCGACGCCTCCCAGACGGCCGACTCGACCATCGCCTCGGCGGTCGGCTTGCCGTACTTGTCCAGCAGCCGCTTGTCGAGCGAGCCGGCGTTGACGCCGATCCGGATCGAGACTCCGGCGGCCGATGCCGCGGCGGCGATCTCCTTGACCTGGTCGTCGAACTTGCGGATGTTGCCGGGATTGACGCGTACGGCAGCACAACCGGCGTCGATCGCGGCGAAGACGTAGCGCGGCTGGAAGTGGATGTCGGCGATCACCGGGATCTGCGACTTGGTCGCGATCGCCGGCAACGCCTCGGCGTCGTCCTGGCTGGGACACGCGACGCGGACGATGTCGCAGCCGGCGGCGGTGAGCTCGGCGATCTGCTGGAGGGTCGCGTCGATCTCGGTGGTCGGCGTGGTCGTCATGGACTGGACCGACACCGGAGCATCGCCGCCGACGAGCACCGAGCCGACCCGGATCTGGCGGCTCTTGCGCCGCTCGCCGAGTGTCGGCGGCGGCATGTCCGGCATGCCGAGGTTCAACGAACTGGCGGACACGGCATCACTCCAGGGTCACCGGGTTGACGATGTCGGCATAGATCAGCAGGGCACCCATCACCATCAGGACGGTGGCGACCGCGTAGGCCACCGGCAGCATCTTGGCGACGTCAACGTAGCCCGGATCGGGCCGCCTTCGCAGCCGGGCGACGCCGCGACGGGCCGCCTCCCACAAGGCGCCGGCGATGTGGCCGCCGTCGAGCGGCAGCAGCGGGATGAAGTTGAACAGGGCCCCGAAGAGGTTCACCGCGCCGAGGAGGGCGAGCAAGGCGCCGATCTTCTCAGCCCAGGTCACCTGGTCGACCGTGGTCAGGTCACCGGCGACCCGGCTGGCGCCGACCACGCTCATCGGGCTGTCCTGCTCGCGTTCGTCTCCGAAGGCGGCCTTGGCGACCCCCACCAGCCGCTGCGGCATCTCGACGATGGCCTCGCCGGTCAGCTTCGTGTAGTTCCACATCGTCGTCATGACGAACAGCGGGTCCTCCCGCTGGGACACCTGGGTCGGCGAGACGCCGAGGAAGCCGACGTTCTCGAAGTCACCGGAGCCGGCCTGGTCCTCGCGCAGACTGACGGTGGTGTTGGTCCGCAGGGTGAGGTCCTGGCCATCCCGAACGACGCCGATGACGGCCACGCCGTTGTCGTTGTCACGGATGAGCTCGGTGAGCTGGTCCCACGAGTCGACCTGGGTGCCGTTGAACGACACGATCTGGTCGCCCGGCTCGATGCCGGCCTCGTGCGCCGGCGCCTCCGGGTCGCTGGCGACGCAGGTCTGCCGCGTCTGGTCGGCGTTGATGACGCAGTCGGACACCGTGGCCACCGTCGTCGTGGACTGCGGTGCGCCGATCCCGACGAAGACGATGCCGAACAGGATGATGGCGAGGAAGACGTTGACCATCGGCCCGCCGGACATCACGATCAGCTTCTGCCACCACGGCTTGCGGTAGAAGAGCCGGTCCTCCTCGCCGGGCTTGACCTGCTCGTACTCGGCCGCCCGGGCATCGGCGATCAGCTGCGTGAACATGCCGGTGTTGGTGCTGCGGACCCGCTCGGGATGCTCGTCGTCTTGGTGCTCGCCCTTGGCGGGCGGCAGCATGCCCACGAGCTTCACGTAACCGCCGAGCGGGATCGACTTGATGCCGTACTCCGTCTCACCGCGGCGGAACGACCAGACGGTCTTGCCGAATCCGACGAAGTACTGCGTCACCTTGACGCCGAACTTCTTGGCCGGCCACATGTGGCCCACCTCGTGCAGGGCGATGGACGCGAGCAGGCCGACGAAGAACACGATGACTCCGAGGGCGTAGATCAGCCCGTCCATCTCACGCGTGTCCTTCCACCCGCTATGTCGCGGTCAACTCGATCGTTCGTTCCCGAGCCCAGGCATCCGCCGCGAGCACATCGTCGACGGTCACGGGCGTCCGCTTCGAGGGTACGTGCTCCGAGGCCTTCTCCTGAGCGAGGTGTTCGTTCAGTACGTCACTCACCGTGTCGACGATGTCGAGAAAGCCCAGCTCAGTACGGAGGAAGGCGTCGACGCACACCTCGTTGGCGGCGTTGAGCACCGCCGGCGCCGTGCGACCGTGGCTGCCGGCCTGCCGGGCCAGCCGGATCGCGGGGAAGGCCTTGTCGTCCAGCGGCCGGAACTCCCAGGTCGACGACGTGGTCCAGTCGCAGGGCGGAGCGACGTCCGGCATCCGATCCGGCCAGGACAACCCCAGGGCGATCGGAATCAGCATGGTCGGCGGCGATGCCTGCGCGAGCGTGGAGCCGTCGACGTACTCCACCATCGAGTGGATCAGCTGCTGCGGGTGGACGACGACCTCGACCCGGTCCAGCGGCAGGTCGAACAGCAGGTGCGCCTCGATGACCTCGAGTCCCTTGTTCATCAGCGTCGCGGAGTTGACGGTGATCACGGGGCCCATGTCGAAGTTGGGATGGTTCAGCGCCTGCTCAGGTGTCACGTCGGCGAGGCCCGCCCGGTCCCGTCCGGCGAACGGGCCGCCGCTCGCAGTCAGCACCAGCCGCCGCACGTCGGCCGGGCGCTCACCCCGTAGGCATTGGGCGATCGCCGAGTGTTCCGAGTCGACGGGCACGATCTGCCCCGGCTTGGCGGCCGACTTCACGATGTCGCCGCCGATGATCAGGGACTCCTTGTTGGCGAGGGCCAGCGTCGTGCCCTCGTCGAGAGCGGCCAGCGTCGCGGCCAGGCCGACCGACCCCGTGATGGCATTGAGCACGACGTCGGCCCGCAGGCCAGCGACCTCGGCCGAAGCACTCGGACCGACGACCAGCCGGGGCGGGCGATTGGCCTCCGGCCCGAGACCGCGCTGCTGCGCGTACGCGTCGATCGCCGTCTGGACGTCCCCGGCGGCGTCTTCCCGACTCACTGCGACGACCGGGACCCCGAAGTCGACGACCTGCCGCGCGAGCAACTCGGCTTGGCTGCCTCCCGCTGCCAGTCCAACCACCCGGAACCGCTCGGGGTTGGCGGCGACGACGTCGAGGGCCTGGGTGCCGACGGATCCGGTCGACCCGAGGACGACGACGTCACGGCGCTCCATGTCGGTCATTCTTCCGTACTCGGGCGCGACTCACCGCCTCGGTTTTGCGCACTTGTTGTCGGTGCAGGCCGCTCCCGACCC
>JALDXR010000600.1:0-2718 GCA_032154865.1 Nocardioidaceae bacterium | reverse complement strand
GGCCTGGTCCGCAAGGCCGGCGCTTGGTACACCTACGAGGGCGACCAGCTCGGCCAGGGCAAGGAAAACGCCCGCGGCTTCCTGCGCGACAACCCGGATCTGGCCGACGAGCTGGAGAAGCGGATCAAGGAGAAGCTCGGTGTCGGGCCGACGGTCGACGCTCCGGCGGACGAGGCCGCCGACATCGACTTCTAGTGGCGACGCATAGCTGCGCGCTCAAGACGCGACGAGGTTGAGCAAGATGCCCCGAGCGGTGTCGAAGCCACGTGACGAGCCGGCTGATCCCGAGGTCCCGGATGAGGACCCGGAGGCGGTGGGCCGCAAGATCCTGCTGCGCCGGCTGACCGATCTGCCACGGAGCCGGGCCGAGCTTGCCGAGGCCTTGGCGAAGCGGGACGTGCCGAAACAGATGGCGGCCCGGCTCCTCGACCGCTTCGAGGAGGTCGGTCTGGTCGACGACGAGGCCTTCGCCCGCACCTGGGTCCAGACCCGCATGGGCAACAAGGGGCTGGCCCGTCGCGCCCTCGGAGCCGAGCTGCGGCGCAAGGGCGTCGCCGACGACGTGGTGCGCACCGTGCTCGACGAGATCGACGGCGACGACGAGGTCGAGGCGGCCCGCCGGCTGGTCCGACGCAAGCTGCCGAGCACGCGTGGCCTCGACACCCAGGTCCGGATGCGCCGGGTCGCGGGGATGCTCGGCCGCAAGGGCTATCCGCCAGGCCTCGCTCTGCAGGTCGTACGGGAGGAGCTCGGCGCCGACGAGATGCTGGTCGAGGAGCCACTCGACTAGCGTCGCCGGCCGAGCCCTGGCGGGCGCCGGACGGCCGTCTCGACAAGATCCGCAGCGATCGAGCAGCCGACATACTGTCCGCTCCATAGCAGGAACAGTCCGACAGCTGTCGGAACTTCTGACCAACCCGACCAGAGCCGTGCCCGCACGGCATAAGTCAGGTTAGGTTGCCAGCACTCACCCGCATCGACTCAAGGAGGCGCGGCAATGCGCCGACGTACCTTCCTCGCGGGGAGCGCCGGACTCGGGATCGGACTCTCCTTTCCACGACTCACCTATGCCGACCCGCAGTCGATCCCGAACGGCCCGTGGCTGAACCCCGGACAGACCGTCCAGAAGGCCGCCCTCACCGAGAACGTCGACCTCGGACCGAAGCTGGAGCAGATCGCGGCTCGATCGAAGGGACGCATGGAGCTCGAGGTCGCCGGCCACTCGGCCGGTGGCTGGCCGATCCACCTGGCCCGGTTCGGCGCACCTGGCGGCGGCAAGCTGCCCATTCTGATCCAGACCCAGATCCACGGCGGTGAGCCGCTGGGCACCGAGGTCGTCCTGCATCTGATGCAGATGCTGGCCACCAGCGGCAGCCCGACAGTGCGCGAGGTCCTCGACCGGCTCGCGATCTGGTTCATCCCGCGGCTGAACATGGATGGCGGCGACTTCCGCAACGAGGACGGCTTCCTCGTCCAGCGGCGGCAGAACACCCAGCCGTGGACGCCGGGGGAGTGGGGTCTCGACGCCGCGACACCGGCGCCTTGGTATCTCCCGCGCAATCTTCTCCAGCCGGGTCGCACTCCCGGCTACGACGTCAACCGGGACTTCAGCCCGGACCTCGACTTCCGCCTTCAGCCCGGAGACGAGGCGTTGCTGCCGAGCGAGTCGGAGTTGCCCGGCTTCTACGTCACGCCGGAAGCTCGTACGTCTGCGGCCATCTTCAAGCGGATGCGGCCGAAGTTCTTCATCGACCACCATCACCGCGGAAGCAACACCCAGTCCGAGACCGACAACAACCTCACCACGTTGCAGGTGGTCGGGATCGTGACTGAGGGCCTGCCGGAGTTCCCACTCGACCCCGCGGCCCGAGACCTGGGCTTCCAGGCGAACGTCCTGGTCTGGGACACCCTCCGCTCGATGGGCAACTCCCCGTTCGGCGGGATCACCCGCTACCCCGACGTCGAGCTACCCGGCACCGCGCTCGGCTCGTACGCGCTCAACGGTGCCGGAATCATGCTCTACGAAGTTCGCTCCGTCGCGCAGAAGTCGATGGGCATGCTGGTCCGGCAATCGCTGATCGGCATGGGCGCGACCTTGGAAGCCTTCGCCTTCAACACCATCGACTCGGTCGACCCGACCCGCTACTACGACATTCCGCCGGCCGGGCCGTCCATCGGTAACCCACGCTTCGACGACGATCTATAGGAGAGGGCATGCGCAAGACACTGACCATGCTCGCCGCGACGGCCATGCTCGCGGCTGGGCTCGGAGGCACAGCATCGGCGGATCCGCCGCAGAACCCAGGCGGTCCATGCATCCAGGACAACCAGAACGTCAGCCTCGAAAGCGTCGCCGGATACGCCGACGTTGTCCAGGCTCTGGACCGGATCGAGCGCACCTCGAACGGTCTGGTGAGTGTCGCGTCCGCCGGCCAGTCCGGTGAAGGCCGTGAGCTGCTCTACGCGACGGTCGGCAGCGGACCCACCACCTTCTGGCTGCAGGCCCGGATCCACGGCAACGAACTGCACAGCACCGAGGCCGTGCTTCAGATCCTGGACTACCTCGATAGCGGATCGAACACCGCCCGGACGATCCGGGAGAACCTCACCGTCACCGTGATCCCGATGTACAACCCGGACGGCGCCGAGGCGAATATCCGTCAGAGCACCACGCCCAACCGGATCGACCTGAACCGCGACTGGGAGAACTTCGCCCAG
>JALDXR010000599.1:0-2722 GCA_032154865.1 Nocardioidaceae bacterium | reverse complement strand
AGCAGCTCCGCGAGGCCGACGACTGGACCCCGATACTGATGATGACGGCGCGTGACGACGACCGCGACCAGGTGACGTCGCTGGATCGTGGCGCCGACGACTACCTGACCAAGCCGTTCTCCTACGCGGTGTTGCTGGCCCGGCTGCGGGCACTGTTTCGCCGCGGCAACTCGGAGCGTCCCGCGGTGCTGACGGCCGGAGATCTCCGCATGGACCCGGCGGCCCGGCGGGTGTGGCGCGGCGAGACCGAGTTGGACCTCACCGCGCGCGAGTTCGCGGTGCTCGAGTGCCTGCTGCGGCGGGCCGGCGACGTGATGTCGAAGCGCGACCTGCTCGCCCACGTCTGGGATTTCGACTTCGACGGCGACCCCAACATCGTCGAGGTCTACGTCCGGCACCTGCGCAACAAGGTGGACCGACCGTTCGGCCGGGCCGCGATCGAGACGCTCCGGGGAGCGGGATATCGGCTGGCCCGCGATGGCGGCTGACCGGAAGGATCCAAGCCGGCTGCGGCAGGTTCGCTGGCGTACGACCGGAATCGCCGTCGCCGTGGTGGGCGTGTCCGTGATCTTGGTCAGCGTGGCTTTGCTCCTGACGCTGCGAAGCAGCATGACCGAGCAGGTGCAAGACGACGCCAATCTGCGCGCGAAGGAGGTCGCCGACGCCTGGGCGGACGGTGAGCAGGCGCCGTTGCCGGTGGGCGACGCCGAAGACATGCTGGTCCAGGTGCTGTCCGCCGACGGCACGGTCCTGGACTCGAGTCCTAACGTCGCCGGTGACCCGGCGGTGGCTCAGCTCGAGCCCGGAGAGTCGGTCGAGACGAAGACGCCGCTCAGCGACGACGAGTACTACGTCGTCGCGGCGGAGATCCAGGGCGGCGGCGAGGCCCGTACCGTCCTGGTCGGGCGCGCCCTCGACGACGTCTCGGAGACGACATGGGCGGTCGTACGAGTGCTGCTCATCGGCATTCCGCTGCTGTTGATCGTGGTCGCGGCGACCACGTGGGGACTGGTCGGACCGGTGCTCGCCGGCGAGGAGCGGGCCGCGAAGCGTCAGCGCGAGTTCGTCTCGAACGCATCGCACGAGCTCCGATCGCCGGTCGCGGCTATCCGGCAACATGCCGAGGTGGCGCTCGCCCATCCCGACCGGGTCACCCTCGGCGATCTTGCCGAGCCGGTCCTGGCGGAGTCGATCCGGGTGCAGGCGCTGGTCGAGGACCTGCTCCTGCTCGCCCGAGTCGACGAACGCGCCCTGCGGCTGGAGCACGACGCGGTCGACGTCGACGACCTCGTCCTCGACGAGATCCGCCGGCTTCGGAGGTCGAGCGACCTGGAGGTGGACGGGTCGGGAGTGCGGGCCAGCCGGGTGCGCGGCGACGCGCGCATGCTCGGACGAGTGCTGCGCAACGCGGGGGACAACGCCGCGCGGCATGCCCGGACCACCGTGGCGATGTCGACGTCGCGGGTGTCGGACGGGATCGAGATCTGCATCGACGACGACGGCCCGGGCATCGCGCCGGCGGATCGAGGACGGGTGTTCGAGCGCTTCGTACGCCTCGACGCGGCGCGGGCTCGTGACCACGGCGGCAGTGGCCTCGGACTCGCGATCGTCGGCGAGGTGGTGGCCGCGCACGGCGGTCGGGTCGCCATCACCGACTCCCCACTCGGCGGCACCCGGCTGCGGATCACGCTCCCGGCCGCCGCCGACGACGAATCTTGAGCGATTGCGGCAGTTCTGGCTAGCCGATTCCCTCAAGATCCGTGTCGGTCAGAAGAACTCGAGCAGGTACGGTTCGGCGGCGAAGGCGGAGTCGAGTCGGCGATCGTCCTCGGGCCGGCCGCCGGTCGCGAGGCCGACGGACCGGAGCGTGTCGAGCGGCGTGCCGGCGTACATCGCGGCGAAGCCGTTCGGGCCGAGCCGCAGACCGTCCGGGGACCCCGCCGTACGCTCCAGGGTTCCGGCGCCGTCGGCGATCCGGAGTCGCCAACTCCCGTCGCAACCGGGCAGCAGCGGATCGGCGACGGTGAGCGCGACGTCGACCGGGGCGGATTCCGCGAAGCCTCGATCAGTGACCGCGGTCGGCGCGTCGATCAGCCGGAGCATCCAGCGCTCCTGCTGGGTCGCGCCGTCGGCGCCCCGGTCGAGCAGGAAGTGCACGGGATCGCGTGGCGCGACATAGGCGTGCGCCGATTTCGCGATCGACGCGCCGGAGCCGACGACCGACCACAGGGCACGCAGCGATGATTCGGTCCCTCCGATCAGATGCGTGACGAGCAGGTCGCGGTCGTGCCAGCCGTACATCACGAAGCCGTCGTCGGTGAGATAGCCGTAGGTATCCGGCTCGGCCAGCCGGTCGCGCAGCTCGTCCGGCTCGAGGAGCTTCGGTCCGCTGGCGCCGGTCCGGGTCCAGTGCGCGCGCATCCGATCGAGTACCTCGTCGACAGAGTCCGCGTCCGCCCGGCGCACGGCATCGGCGGTGTGGCCGAGCCGGCGCAGTCGATCGGCGTCGACGGTGATGCAGTGCTGGACGCCGCCCAGCTCCCAGCCGACTCGGCGATACAACGCCGGCACGGTCGGATAGAGCGCCGACACCGCAGCGCCCAGCTCGCTCGCCCGCTGAGCCACCGCCGACATCAGTACGCTCGCTGCTCCCTTACCGCGGTAGTCCGGAGCGACGACGACGGCGGCGATGCCGGCCATGTCGAGCTCTCGGCCGCCCCAG
>JALDXR010000598.1:0-2723 GCA_032154865.1 Nocardioidaceae bacterium | reverse complement strand
TCTGGGACGAGGCCGAGAACCGGCTGCACGCCCAGAAGGCCCTGCTCACCTGGCTGCTGGAGAAGGCCAGGCCATGAACACCCGCATCCGGATCCCCAACACCAAGCCGGCGCGACAGCAGCTGATCGTCGAGCTGGTGTCGACCCGGCTGGTGCGCTCCCAGAGCGAGCTGGCCGCGCTGCTGGCCGAATCCGGACTGAGTGTCAACCAGGCGACGCTGTCCCGCGACCTCCTCGAGCTCGGCGCGGTCAAGATCCGGGACCGCTCCGGCGGGCTCGTCTACGCCGTGCCGGGGGAGGGCGGGGACCGTACGCCGCTCGTGACCGAGACCGAGGCCGCCGGGGCCCGGCTGGCCCGGCTGTGCGGCGAGCTGCTGGTGTCGGCCGAGGCGTCGGCCAACCTCGTCGTGCTGCGTACTCCGCCGGGGGCGGCGCAGTTCTTCGCCTCGGCGATCGACCACGCTGAGCGGCCCGACCTGCTCGGCTCGATCGCCGGCGACGACACCGTCCTGGTGATCTGCCGCGAACCCCGTGGTGGCGACAGGGTCGCCCAACGATTTCTCGAAATGGCAAGCAATTCGGGACGTGACTGATTGGATCGAAGGAGGCAACCATGAATGACCGGGTGGTCCTCGCCTACTCCGGCGGACTCGACACGTCGGTGGCGATCGGCTGGTTGGCCGAGCAGACCGGCGCGGATGTCGTCGGCGTCGTGCTCGACGTCGGCCAGGGCGGCGAGGATCTGGACACGATCCGCGAGCGAGCTCTCGCGTGTGGCGCGATCGAGGCGGTCGTGGTCGACGCGCGTGACGAGTTCGCCGAGGACTACTGCCTGCCGGCGCTGCGCGCCAACGCGCTCTACATGGAGCGCTACCCCCTGCTGTCGGCGCTGTCCCGGCCGCTGATCGCCAAGCACCTCGTCGCCGCCGCCCGCGAGTACGGCGCCACCACGGTCAGCCACGGCTGCACCGGCAAGGGCAACGACCAGGTCCGGATCGAGCTCGGCATCGGTGCCCTGGCTCCCGATCTCAAGGCCATCGCACCGGTACGCGACTACGCGTGGACCCGCGAGAAGGCGATCGTGTACGCCGAGGAGCACAGCCTCCCGATCGACCAGAGCAAGCGGTCGCCGTACTCCATCGACCAGAACGTCTGGGGACGCGCCGTCGAGACCGGCTTCCTCGAGGACATCTGGAACGGACCGATCGAGGACGTCTACTCCTACACGGCGGATCCGGCCGTGCCGCGGGAGCCCGACGAGCTGGTGATCACGTTCGAAAGCGGCCGGCCGGTCGCGATCGACGGCGTCAAGGTGACGATGCTCGAGGCGATCCAGCAGCTCAACCAGCGGGCCGGCGCCCAGGGCGTCGGGCGGCTCGACATGGTCGAGGACCGGCTGATCGGCATCAAGAGCCGGGAGGTCTACGAAGCGCCTGGCGCGATCACGCTGCTCACGGCGCACGCCGAGCTGGAGAGCGTCACGATCGAGCGGGATCTCGGCCGGTTCAAGCGCCTGGTCGACCAGCGCTGGAGCGAGCTCGCCTACGACGGTCTGTGGTTCAGCCCCCTGAAGCGCGGCCTCGACTCCTTCATCGAGTCGTCGCAGTGCCAGGTCAGCGGCGACATCCGGATGGTGCTGCACGGCGGCCGCGCGGTCGTGACCGGGCGCCGGTCGGAGGCGAGCCTCTACGACTTCGGCCTCGCGACCTACGACGAGGGCGACGAGTTCGACCAGTCCCTCGCGAAGGGCTTCGTCGAGCTGTGGGGCCTCCCGAGCAAGCTCGCCGCCCGTCGCGACCAGCGGCTCACGGCCTGACCGCCGCCACACCACCACCGGAGTACGCGTGACCGATCCGAAACGTACGGGGGACGGCGCCCTGTGGGGTGGCCGCTTCGCGAGCGGACCGTCGGAGGCGCTGGCCGCCCTGTCGAAGTCGACCCACTTCGACTGGCGGCTGGCGGCCTACGATCTCGCCGGCTCGAAGGCGCACGCCGCCGTGCTCCATCGCGCCGGGCTACTGACCGACGACGAGCTCGCCGAGCTGCACACCGGCATAGACGCGCTCGCTGTCGACGTCGCCAAAGGAGCCGTCACCGCCGATCCGTCCGACGAGGACGTCCACAGCGCACTCGAGCGGCTGCTCATCGACCGACTCGGGACGCTCGGTGCCCGGCTCCGCGCCGGCCGCTCGCGCAACGACCAGATCGCGACCCTGCTGCGGCTGTACCTGCGCGACGAGGCCCGCGCGATCGGTGCCGCCGTACTCGACCTCGCCGATGCCCTCGCCGACCGAGCCGACGAGCATCTCGGCGCGATCCTTCCCGGCCGGACGCATCTGCAGCCGGCCCAGCCGGTGCTGCTGAGCCATCACCTGCTCGCATACGCCTGGCCGCTCGTCCGCGACGTCGACCGGCTGCACGACTGGGACGACCGGGTCGCTGCCGACTCGCCGTACGGGTCGGGCGCATTGGCCGGCGCGGCACTCGGACTCGATCCGGATCGGGTGGCGGCCGACCTCGGATTCACCGGCTCGGCGGCCAACTCCGTCGACGCCGTGGCAGCCCGTGACTTCGCCGCCGAGTTCGGCTTCGTCGCGGCGATGATCGCGGTCGACGTCTCGCGGCATGCCGAGGAGGTCGTCTTCTGGTCGACTCCGGACCTCGGCTACGTCAGGCTCGACGACGCGTACGCGACCGGGTCGAGCATCATGCCGCAGAAGAAGA
>JALDXR010000597.1:0-2725 GCA_032154865.1 Nocardioidaceae bacterium | reverse complement strand
GAGGCCGAGGAGAAGCAGGACTCGACTCGGCGACGCACGCTGGAGCGCGAGCTGGAGTGGGTGCGCATGGCGCCGAAGGCCCGGCAGGCCAAGGGCAAGGCGCGCCTGGCGGCCTACGACAAGCTGCAGGCCGAGGCCGAGGCGGCCGACCGCGGACCGGACAGGCTGCAGATCCAGCTACCTCCGGGGCGTCGCCTCGGCGGGGTGGTGATCGAGGCGGAGGGTCCGCCGGCCGCCCTGGCGGGCCTGATCGGGCCCGTGACGCCGGCCGGAGACACGCCCTAGCCGGCGAGCCGATCCAGCAGCACGGCCTCGCGCTCCGCATCGAGCCCGGAGCCGTCGCGTCGCCACTCGGCGGTCGCCATCCAGTCGCGGGTGTCGCGGATCGTGTCGGCCAGCGGTCGTGGCGTCAGGCCGGTCCGCAACGCTGCCGACGCGTCGAGCGCGAGGACCTGCTCGTTGGCGCCCTCCGACCACAGCGGGACGATCCCGCCGTCGAGTCCCTCGGCGAGCAGGGCGTCGGCCTCGATCCAGACCGGCTCGATGTCGGCGCCCAGCGCCTTGGCGATGGCCTCCACCATGTCGGCGAACCCCCACGGCGGCTCCGGCGTGCACGGGTGGAACGCGCCGGCGGTTCGCGACTCGACGAGGCCGACGACCCAGGCGCCCTGGTCGCGGGCGTCGATCAGCTGCATGGGGGAGTCGGCCGGGCCGGGGCACAAGATCCGTCCGCCGCGGCCGATCCGGTCCACCCACCAGGTGAAGCGGGCGCTCGGATCATAGGGGCCGATGACGTACGTCGGCCGCACGATCGTCACGGCGTCAGCCCCGTACGCCTCGACCGCCGCCTGCTCGCCCAGTGCCTTGAGGGGTCCGTACGACTGCTCGGTCATCGGCGCCGTGTCCGGATCGAGCCCGGATTCGAGCGTCGCCAGCGCAAGCGACTCGTCACCGCCGGGATGGTCCGCGTCGGCGTAGGCGGAGACCGAGGAGATGTAGACGTGATGGCCGCTGCGATCGCCGAGCGCCTCGGCCAGCGACCGCACCTGACGCGGCCAGTAGGCGCAGACGTCGACGGTCGCGTCGAACGACCGCCCGTCGAGGACCGACAGATCACCGTCACGATCGGCGGTCAGGTGCTCTGCCTCGGGGAGCAGATCCGGCCCGGGCCGACTGCGATGCAGCAGGGTCAGCTCGTGCCCGGCCGCCAGCGCCGCCTCGCTGATGTGCCGGCCGACGAAGCGGGTGCCGCCGATGATCAGGATTCGCATGACCCCGAACCTAGCCGAGCCGGATCATCAGGCTGGGGTCACGACACCGACCACGTGAGGCGACGCGTCGACAAGCCCCGTGACACCGAAGACCAGCCGGCCGGCGTCGTCGACGCTGCCGAACCGGACCGACCCGGGCAGCAGGATCGGGCGCCGGAAGGAGACCTCGACCGTGTACGCGGCGGGGAGCCGGCCCTGGAGCGCCGCCAGGCTGCGCGCCGTGGTCCACATGCCGTGGACGATCTGCCGCCGGAAGCCGAACGCCTTCGCGGTCAGCGAGAAGAGGTGGATCGGATTGCGATCGCCCGATACGGCGGCATAGCGGCGGCCGAGACCGGACGGCAGCAGCCAGCGTGTCGGACCGAACGGCGGGTCCAGGTCGCGCAGTCGGAGCGGGTCCGTCGCGTCGGGATCAGCCCGGCCCCGGCGGAGCACCGTCGTCGTCTCCTGCCACACCAGTTCATCGTCGACGGTCGCCGTCGTGACGATGTCAACCAGGCGGCCCTTCGGATGGGCGCGGAGGCCGGCGGCGTGGACCGCAAGATCGAACCTCTCCTCGACGTGCAGAGGCCGGCGTTGCGTGATGCTGTTGGCGACATGCACCGTCCCGATCGGCGGGAACGGAAACCTCGCGTCGGTCATCAGGGCGAGCTGCAGCGGGAAGGCCGGCAGATGCGGGTACGTCACCGGCAGCACGTCCGACAACGCGAAGTGGCAGGTATCGGCGTACGCGGCGAGGTGGTCCAGGTCGACCTCGACTCCGGGTCGTTCGAGCGCTAGGTCCGGGGTCTGCCCACCTTCGCGACGGATGCCCGGCAGCCGGCCCAGGCCAGGGACCGCCGGGAGAGCCGCCTTCATGAGCAAGGGCGCCGTCCACGGAGCTGAGTCGTAGATGCGGCGATGGCTTGGCTGGTCCGGCGACATGGCTCAGGCTCCGATCAGGCTCTGGCCACAGACGCGTACGACATTGCCGGTGATCGCGCCGGAGCCCGGGTGCGCGAGCCAGGCGATCGTTTCGGCGACGTCGACCGGGGGGCCGGCCTGGTTGAGTGAGCTCATCCGTCGGGCGACCTCTCGCGTCGGGAACGGGATCTTGGCCATCATCTCGGTGTCGATGAGGCCGGGTGCGACCGCGTTGGCGGTGATCCGCCGGGTGGCGGCGCGAGGCGCGACCGCCTCGACCAGACCGATGACTCCGGCCTTGGACGTGCCGTAGTTGGTCTGTCCGATGTTTCCGGCGATGCCCGCGATCGAGGCCACGCCGATCACCCGGCCGTCGTCGCGCAACACCCCTTGGTCCAAGAGGACATCGGTGATGCGCTGCGGCGCCGCCAGGTTGACCTCGAGCACCGACGACCAGCGCCCGGCGTCCATGTTGGCGAGCCTCTTGTCCCGGATGATGCCGGCGTTGTGGACGACCACGTCGACTCCGCCGTGCAGCTCGGTGAGCTTGG
>JALDXR010000596.1:0-2729 GCA_032154865.1 Nocardioidaceae bacterium | reverse complement strand
AGCTCGGCCCGGCCCTCGCGGCCGGCTGCACGATGGTCATCAAGCCCGCCTCGCAGACTCCGCTGTCGATGCTGGCGCTGGCCGAGATCCTTCGCGAGGTCGGACTGCCCGACGGCGTGCTCAACGTACTGACGACGTCGAAGTCCGGCGGCGTCATGGAGCCGCTGATCCGCGACGGACGGGCTCGCAAGCTCTCGTTCACCGGATCCACCGAGGTGGGCCGGATGCTCCTGGAGCAGTGTGCGGACCAGGTGCTCCGGACCTCGATGGAGCTCGGCGGCAACGCGCCGTTCATCATCTTCGACGACGCCGATCTCGACCTCGCGGTCGAGGGAGCGCTGCTGGCCAAGATGCGCAACATCGGTGAGGCCTGCACCGCGGCCAACCGGTTCTACGTCCAGCGGAGCGTCGCCGACCAGTTCGCCCGCCGGATGGCCGACCGGATGGGCAACCTGAAGGTTGGGCGGGGGACCGAGGACGGTGTGCAGGTCGGGCCGCTGATCGACGCCGACGGGCGCAACAAGGTGCAGTGGCTGGTCGACGACGCCGTCGAGCGCGGTGCGCGGGTGATGACCGGCGGCTCGGCGCTGCCGGGATCGGGCTACTTCTACCCGCCGACCGTGATCACCGACGTCCCGCTCGAGGCCCGGATGCAGCAGGAGGAGATCTTCGGCCCGGTCGCCCCGATCACGATCTTCGACGACGAGGACGAAGTCGTCGCCGAGGCCAACGACACGCCGTTCGGCCTGGTGTCGTACCTGTTCACGACGAACATCGACCGAGGGCTCCGGGTCAGCGAGCGACTCGAGGCCGGGATGGTCGGACTCAACCGGGGCATCGTCTCCAACCCGGCCGCGCCGTTCGGTGGCGTCAAGCACTCGGGACTCGGTCGCGAAGGCGGCAGCGTCGGCATCGACGAGTTCCTCGAGGTCAAGTACGTCAACGTCAACCTCAGCTAGGCCGCGCTGGGCCCGCTCGGCCTACGCGGGTGCGGTCGCTCGCCGACGAGTGCGCCGGGGCTTGACCTTGACCCGATCGGGTACGAGCCGGCGCAGTGCGTCGTCGGCGTGTGACGTCAGAAGGCGCTCGATCCGCCGTCGGTCGCCGGCCCGGATCGCCTCGACGATGGCACCGTGCTCGGTGACGACGTCGGCTGCGGGGTAGTCGCTGAGCTCGAGCGCGGTCAGGCACATCCGGGTCTCGGCGAGCAGGGTGTCGTGCATCCGCTTGAGCCGGGGGCTTCGGGCCTCGCCGACCAGCGCCTGGTGGAAGGCCAGATCGGCGTCGCCGACCGCCTTGGGGTCGCCCCGCTTGGCCGCGCGAGCCAGCGCCGCATGCGCCTTCGCCAGCACGGCCGCGCTCCGAGCCGGATCGCCGTTCAGGAGTGCGGTGACCGCGGCTCGTTCGATCGCCGTACGGGCCAGGTAGATGTCGAGGACGTCGTCAGCGGTCAGCTCGATGACGAAGAGCCCTCGATTGGGCTCGCTGCGCAGCAGGCCCTCCTGCACCAGCCGCTGCATCGCCTCGCGGAGAGGTCCGCGGCTGACACCGAGGCGACCGGCGAGCTCCGCTTCGCCGAGTTGGGCACCGGGCCGGATCGAGCCGTGGATGATCGCGTTGCGCAGCTGACGGGCGATGACGCTGGCCGTCGACTCCCGCGTGATCCGCGCTAAGTGGTCTGGTCGGGTCGTCATGGTCAGCGTCTCCCCGTTCGATGCGACAGCCGGGCCCGAAACAGCGAGCCCAGGCCGAGATGTGAGGTGTGGTAGCCGGCCAGGCGCAGGCCCTCCCAGACGGTCACCTGGTTGGCCGTGAGCACCGGCTTCCCCGCAGCTGCCTCGAGATCGTCCAGCCAGGCTGCCGAGTGCAGCGCGGTGTCGGGAAGGAGTACGGCGTCGGCCGCGCCGTGGTCGAGCGTCGCCACCAGGCCGAGTACGCGGTCGCGCCCGAGTGTGCCGACCTCCTCGGCGGTGAGGATGTCCGCGCTCGACGAGCCGACCACCTCGATACCGTCGGCGGCGAGAAACTCGACGAAGCGGTCGACGACGTCGCGCGGGTAGGTCGCGGCGATCGTGACCCGGCGTACGTCGAGCGCGTGGACCGCGTCGGCGAAGGCGATCGACGTACTCGACGCCGGGCAGCCGAGCCGGGCGGCGAGTGCCTCGACCTGCTCGCGAGCGCCGTCCCAGCCGAAGACGAAGCTGCCGCTGGTGCAGGCCCACATGACCGCATCCGGCGCCTCGTCGCGGAGCTCTTCGGCGCCGGCGGCGAGCCGCTCGGTCGAGCCGAGGTCGAGAAGCGCGTCGACCCGGTGGGCGTCTTCACCGACCGACGTGTGGACGACCGGCAAGGCTACGTCCGGACCGAGAGGCCCTTGTAGCAAGGGGAAATCGTCCTCGGCGGCGTATCCCGGGTAGAGCAGTCCCACGGTGGTCGTCTGCGTCATCGCGTTGGCCCTGTTCTGCGTGCCGGAGGCTCTCGCGAGAGGTCCGGGGTCCGGGGACGTCTGGCCGATTGTTGACAATAGTACAGGCCGTCGATAGCTTGCGAACGCACTGCACCGACTGGCGTCCAGACCACTCGTGGGGAGTTTTGACGCAATGAAGAGACGTAGCAATGGGCTTAGACCCGTCACCACCGGATGGACGCGACGCGACATATTGCGAGGTTCGCTGCTCGGTGGTGCGGCGATCGCCGCGCCGAGCCTGCTCGGCGCCTGTGCGAAGGCC
>JALDXR010000110.1:0-9011 GCA_032154865.1 Nocardioidaceae bacterium | reverse complement strand
GCATCGGCATCTCGTCGCGACGGCGGCCGCCGACGTCACCGACTCCGAGGCCTTGCGGGCGGCGGTCGATCGCGTGGCCGACGAGCTCGGCGGACTCGATCGCGTCGTCGCCAACGCCGGTGGCACTCGGGGCGGTGGCAACCTGCTCGATCGCGATCCGGAGTCGTTCACCGCGACGTACGCCCTCAACGTCGGCCACGCTGTCGTGCTGCTCGATGCGGCGATGCCGTACCTCCGCTCGGCCGGTGCCGGTGCGGTGGTCCTCATCGGGTCGATCACCGGCATGCGCCCGGGCAGCCGCTCGTCGTACGCGGCGGCCAAGGCGGCCGAGATCCATCTCGCGTCAGTCCTTGCCGTGGAGCTGGCGCCGCTCGACATCCGGGTCAACGCCGTGAGCCCCGGCTCGATCTGGTTCGAGGGCGGTGGTCATCAGAAGTTCGCCGAGTCGAACCCGGAGCTGTTCGAGGACTGGCACTCGCGCGAGCTGCCGCACGGCCGCCTCGGCCGACCCGAGGAGGTGGCCGACGCCGTGGCGTACCTGCTGTCCGACCGGGCGTCCTGGATCACTGGCGCGAACGTCCCGGTCGACGGTGGTCAGGGACGGCCGAACGCGCGACCGTTCACGGCGCCGTAGTCGCCGTCGGTTTGGCGAAAGTTGGCGTGAGACCGCAACCGTTACCAGGTGACGTCCTCGCAGTTGGTGTGGTCGGCCGACTCGACCTGCAGGGTGGCGTGTTCGAGGGAGTAGCGGTCGCGGAGCAAATCGGTGGCGGCGTCGAGTACGCCGTGCGTGTCGACGTGGTCGTCGGTGACCAGATGCGCGGTCGCGACCGGCATCCCCGAGGTCAGCGTCCAGACATGCAGATCGTGCACATCGCGTACGCCGTCGAGAGCGCGGAGGTCGTCGGCGATCTCGTGGGCGTTCATGCCGGCCGGGACCTGCTGGCCGAGGACCGCGAGGACCTGACGACCGAGCACGCCGGCGCGGACGATCACGAAGGCGGCGATGCCGAGCGCCACGATCGTGTCCCAGATCGGATCGCCGGTCCATGCGATGAGTACGGCGGCGGCCATGACTCCGACCGAACCGGCGGCGTCCGCGACGACCTCGAGGTAGGCGCCCTTGACATTGAGGCTCTCGGCGGCTCCGCTGCGCAGCAAGCTGATCGCGATCGCGTTGACGGCCAGACCGATGGCGCCGACGACGAGCATCGGCGTCGACTCGATATGAACGTCGCCGCCGGCGCGGGCGATGGCGGCGATGACTGTATAGATCCCGATGCCGAGCATGACGAGGACGGTGAACCCGGAGGCGAAGATCTCGGCCCGGTAGTTGCCGTACGTCTTCTTGCTCGTGAACTCGCCCCGCACGGCGTAGCGGAAGGCGAACAGCGCGGCTGACAACGCGATGACGTCGGCCGCCATGTGACCGGCGTCGGAGATCAACGCCAGTGAGCCGGACCAGATGCCGGTGGCCAGCTCGACGCCGAAGAATCCGAGCGTCAGCGCCCACGCGATCGACAGCCGTCGTCGATGGCGCGATCCGGCATGGCCCGTCGGTGGTCGGTGGTTGTGCATGGCACCCATCAGGGCGCGACCTTCTCCGTCGGTGAGCCGTCGCCGTAGGTGGGGCAGAGCCGTACGGCGTCACCGGTGAGGGCGAGCAACCGTTCGGCGGCCGCCAGCATCCCCATCACGGCGTCGGTCTGGGTGAGGCTGAACATCGACGCCCGACCCTGCGGCCGCGACGTCACGAGGCCGCAATCGCGCAGGCACGCGAGGTGCTTCGAGACGGTCGACTGGGCGAGGTCGAGGTGCTCGGTGAGATCCACGACGCGGTGCTCGCCGAGCGCCAGGTGCTGCAGGATCGCCAGCCGGGACGGGTCGCCGAGGGCGCGGAACAGCGCGGCGGCCGCGTCGAGGGCATCGGTCTCGGCGGCCGGAGTCTCCGCCGACGTCGCTAACATCGCCATGCGGCGATGCTATGCCTGTTGCCGATTCGCTGTCGACGCGGGCCCGATCCCAGCCCACCCGGCCGGCGCCTGGTCAGCCGTCGAGCGACTCGATCGGCTGAGCGCCGCGCTCGACGAGCATGTCGTTCATCGCCTCGACCTCGGCCTGCTGGCTGGTCACGATGGTTTGTGCGAGCTGACGTACCTGGTCGACCTCGGCATGGTCGAGGGCGTACTGCGCCATCTCGATGCCGCCCAGGTGGTGCCGGATCATGAGCTGTAAATAGAGGACCGAGGCGGCCTTGCCATGCGCGGTCCGCAGCTCCTCCATCTGGGCCGGGCTCGCCATGCCGGGCATGGCATTGGCGCTGACCGGCTCGCCGTCGTCCATGTGGTCCATGTTCGCCATGTCGTGGCCGGTGCCGTCGTCGGTCATCCACGCCATGGTCGGGTTCTGCGAGTACTGCGACAGGCCCCACATGTCGAGCCAGGCGAACATCTGACCGATCTGTTGCTGCTGCGTCGTCGCGATGTCGTAGGCCAGCGTCCGTACGGCCGGGTCGTCGGTGTTGTCGCGGACGATCACCGACATCTGGACCGCCTGGCCGTGGTGGACCTGCATGTCGCGAGCGAAACCGGCGTCGACCGAGTCGTCGGCCGGCATGACGACTGACCCACTGTCGTCGTTGTTGAGCTGATAGCCCACGACGAGGCCGATCGCCGCGGCGAAGGCGACCGCCAGCATCGCCGCTGCGATGAGGTAGGGCTGGCGGCTTCGCTCACTCACCGGTCTCTGGTTCTCCGGTTCCGCCGCTACAGCTCGCGCCGGGCTCCAGGGTCTGCGGGCCCTGGACGTACTTGCCGAGGAACTCCTCCAGCCGCGGGTCGTCGGCACCGTCGAGCTGCAGCTGGAATCCCCAGGCACTCGCCACGACATCGCTCGGGAGGTCGTCGCGCGGGGTCACGAGGACGTAGCCGCCGGGTGACGCCAAGCCTCGCAGGATCTCGACCTGGTCGTCGGGGAGGTCGGGGGAGTACGTGATCCAGACCGCGCCGTGCTCGAGCGAGTGGACGCCGTTCTCGTCTTGGATCGGCTCGCTGTAGAACCCACAGTTCTGCCACACCGGGTTGTGTGGGCCACCGACCGGCGGGTTCTCGGGGTAGTCGACGTCGTCCTCGGTGTGGGACTGGTCGGTGATATCGGCCGACTCGACACCATCGATGCCGACGTCGGCGGGCTCCAGACGGCTGCTGGCGCTGGTGCCCGAATCGTTCTGCTGCATGATGCCCCAGGCCGTGCCGCCGATGATCGCCAGCGCCACGATGGCAGTCGTACCGAAAATCAGCAGGTTGCGCCGACGTTCAGACGCCTTCTGCTGTCTTTGCAGCTCACGCAGTCGTTCTTGGCGCTCCTGCGCCCGCGACTGCTTGCTGGCCTTGGACTTCTTGCTGGCCACGCCGATCCTCCGCGGTCCCGGTGGGTTTCCCGAAGGTTACCGTCCGTGCCTGAGGCGTAGCTGAGGGGACGTACCTCACGATTTGGCCGGGCGCGGGACCGTCTGGCCCGCGTCCGCATCACCAGGTTGCTGAGAATCGGACATGACGCTTGCGTGATTACCCTAGGGGGGTATAGTACGACGTGTGTTGACCCAGATAGCGACTGATACGGGAGGGGGGTACGCTGAAGTGACTGTAGACCACACCGCGAAAGAGAAGGCGATGGCCCAGACGACAGCGACCCCCGGCCGTACGACCGGGTCGACGACCAACCCCAGCTACATCCACAACAAGACCAAGGACGACTACCTCAAGCGCCTGCGCCGCATCGAAGGTCAGGCGCGCGGGTTGCAGCGGATGGTCGAGGAAGAGCAGTACTGCATCGACATCCTCACCCAGGTATCCGCGATGACGAAGGCGCTGCAGTCGGTGGCCCTCGGGCTGCTCGACGAGCACCTGGGCCACTGCGTCGTCGAGGCCGCCAAGACCGGTGGGCCGGATGCCGAGATCAAGCTCAAGGAAGCGTCCGACGCGATCACTCGCCTGGTCCGATCCTGACACCTGACGTCACGAAGGAGAGTCACGTGAGCCCCTCCAGCACCTACACCGTTACGGGCATGACCTGCGAGCACTGCGTCGCGTCGGTCACCGAGGAGGTCGAGGAGATCCCCGGTGTCGAGCGGGTCGAGGTCGTTCTGGACTCCGGTGCGCTCACGATCGACAGTTCGCAGCCACTCGCCGCCGACGCCGTTCGGACCGCCGTGGAGACGGCGGGCTACGAGCTCGCATGAACCCCTTCGTCAAGGTCGCCGGTTTCGTGGTGGGCCTCGCCGCGGTGTTCGGGGTGGCGATCGGATTGGGCCGCTTGCTCGACCCGATCGCTGACACCTCCGCTGCTGCTGCGGAACACGACGACACGAGCACTGGTACCGAGCACGGTGCCGACGGCCACTCCGAGGACATCCAGGCGACCAGCTCCCAGGAGATACCGGGAGGACTGATGGTCTCGCAGGCCGGCTACACCTTCCGGCTCGACGACGCGCAGACCAGCCCCGGCCCAGCGGTTCCGGTGTCGTTCACCATCGAAGGTCCCGACGGTCCGTTGACGAGCTACGACGTCGAGCACAAGAAGCAGTTGCACCTGATCGCGGTACGCCGTGACTTCACCGGCTTCCAGCACGTGCATCCGGAGCTCGCCGCCGACGGCACCTGGTCGACCCGGCTCGCGCTGACGCCTGGACAGTGGCGGGTGTACGCCGACTTCAAGCCGACCGGGGCCGACGCCCTCACCCTGGGCACCGACGTCGCCGTCGCCGGTGACTATCGTCCGTCGCCGGCGTCTGCCGAGTCGCGGACGGCCCAAATCGACGGCTACACGGTCACGGTTGCCGGCGACCTGAGGGCGGGAACCGACAGTGAGCTGACCCTGAGCGTGTCACGTGACGGTCAGCCGGTCACCGACCTCGAGCCCTACCTGGGCGCCTACGGCCACCTCGTGGCGTTGCGGGCCGGCGACCTGGCCTACCTGCATGTGCACCCGGACGGCTCACCGGGCGACGGCACCACCGAGCCCGGACCCGATGTCAGGTTCTTCGCGGCGGTGCCGAGTACGGGCAACTACCACCTCTACCTGGACTTCAAGCACAACGGCGTGGTTCGCACCGCGGCGTTCACGCTCGCGGCCGGGCCTGCCTCGGAGGCTTCGGAGCCCGCGCCGACTCACTCCGACGACGAGCCGGACGTTCACTAGCCGTACTGACCGACCCGAAAGGAGGACGCGGTGAGTTCCACGACCGAGCCGACCGGCTCGACGCCGTCCAACAACGATCTCGAGTTGCAGATCAGCGGGATGACCTGCGCCTCCTGCGCGAATCGGATCGAGCGCAAGCTCAACAAGCTCGACGGCGTCACCGCCACGGTCAACTACGCGACCGAGAAGGCCAAGGTCACCGTTCCCGCAGATCTCGCGCCGGACGTCGTGCTGTCCACGGTGGAGCAGGCGGGCTATGGCGCGACGATTCCGGCGCCGCAACTGCCGACGGCCGGTCCGGGCGACCCTGCTCCGGCGGCACCGGAAGATCCCACCCGGTCCCTCCTCGAGCGGCTGCTGATCTCCTTGGTCCTGACCGTCCCGGTCGTCGCGATGGCGATGATCCCGGCGCTGCAGTTCGACAACTGGCAGTGGCTGTCGCTCACCCTTGCCGCGCCGGTCGTCGTGTGGGGTGCCTGGCCGTTCCACCGGGCGGCGGCACTCAACCTGCGGCACGGCACGTCCACGATGGACACCCTGATCTCGCTGGGCACGCTCGCCGCCTTCGGCTGGTCGATCTACGCGCTGTTCTGGGGATCGGCCGGGATGCCCGGCATGACTCACCCGTTCGAGCTCACCATCGACCGCACCGACGGCTCCGGCAACATCTACCTCGAGACCGCGGCCGGCGTCACGACGTTCATCCTCGCCGGTCGCTACTTCGAGGCCCGATCCAAGCGGCGGGCCGGAGCGGCCTTGCGGGCGCTGCTGGAGCTTGGTGCCAAGGACGTCGCCGTACTCCGTGACGGACCGGACGGGCCGACCGAGCAGCGAGTCCCGGTCGGTCAGCTCTCCGTCGGCGACCGCTTCGTCGTACGTCCCGGCGAGAAGGTCGCGACCGACGGCGTCATCGAGCAGGGCACGTCGGCGATCGACGCGTCGATGCTCACCGGTGAGTCGGTCCCCGTCGAGGTGGGCGTCGGAGACTCCGTCGTCGGAGCCACCGTCAACGCGGGCGGGCGCCTGGTCGTCCGCGCGATCCGGGTCGGCGCGGACACGCAGCTGGCCCAGATGGCGCGCCTGGTCGAGGAGGCCCAGACCGGCAAGGCCGAGGTGCAGCGGCTCGCTGATCGGATCTCCGGGGTCATCGTCCCGATCGTGATCGCGCTCGCCGTCGGCACACTCGGCTTCTGGCTGGGCAACGGGGCCGAGACGACCGCGGCGATCACGGCGGCGGTCGCCGTGCTGATCATCGCGTGCCCCTGTGCACTGGGTCTGGCGACGCCGACCGCACTCATGGTCGGCTCCGGCCGTGGTGCGCAGTTGGGCATTCTCATCAAGGGTCCCGAGGTCCTCGAGTCCACTCGACGGGTCGACACCGTGGTCCTCGACAAGACCGGCACGGTCACGTCGGGTCAGATGACCTTGATCGACGTGATTCCCGCGACCGGCGAGGACGCCGACGAGGTTCTCCGGCTGGCCGGAGCCGTCGAGGACTCCTCCGAGCATCCGATCGCCAGGGCCATCGCCGACGGCGCTCGGGACCGCGTCGGCGACCTGCCGATCGTCGAGGGCTTCGCCAACGTCGAAGGTCTGGGAGTCCAGGGCACGGTCCTGAAGCCCGCCGGCGAGCGCGGCAGTCACGCCGTCATCGCCGGTCGACCGCGGCTGTTGGAGGAGTGGTCGCAGCAGCTTCCGCCCGAGCTCGAGAGCGCCCTCTTCGATGCGCAGGCCGCCGGCCGCACTGCCATCGCGGTCGGCTGGGACGGCCGGGCCCGCGGCATTGTCGTCGTCGCCGACGCCGTCAAGCCCACCTCGGCCGAGGCCGTCGCCGAGCTTCGCAAGCTGGGCCTGCGCCCAGTGCTCCTGACCGGTGACAACGCGACCGTCGCCCGATCGGTCGCGGTGCAGGTCGGCATCGACGCCGACGATGTGATCGCCGATGTGCTGCCGGCCGACAAGGTCGACACGATCAAGCGTCTGCAGTTGGAGGGTCGGGTCGTGGCGATGGTCGGCGACGGCGTCAACGATGCGGCCGCGCTCGCCCAGGCCGATCTCGGCCTCGCGATGGGCACCGGCACCGACGTCGCGATCGAGGCGTCCGACCTCACCCTCGTACGCGGCGACCTGCGCGTCGCGGCCGACGCGATCCGGCTCTCGCGCCGTACCCTCCGGACGATCAAGGGCAACCTGTTCTGGGCCTTCGCCTACAACGTCGCCGCCTTGCCGCTGGCGGCCGCCGGCCTGCTCAACCCGCTGCTGGCCGGGGCCGCGATGGCGTTCTCGTCGGTGTTCGTCGTCGGCAACAGCCTGCGACTGCGCCGGTTCCGGAGCTGGGGCTAAGGCTAGGGTCGGGCCATGTCGGGTTCTGAGTACGTCATCCACGGCGACGGGCCCGACGGTCGCCCGATCCTTGGCGCGGCCACGGTCGCGGCCTGGGAGGCCTGGCTCGACCAGGAGCATGAGTCGTCGTCCGGAGTCTGGCTGCGGCTGACCAAGAAGGGCAGCGACTATCGAGGCCCGCTCTATGCCGAGGCGGTCGAGGTCGCGCTGTGCTTCGGCTGGATCGACGGCCAGGCCAGGTCCTACGACGAGAGATCGTGGCTGCAGCGGTTCACGCCGCGGCGGCCGAAGGGCAACTGGTCGAGGAGCAACCGGGACCGGGTGACGGTCCTCCTCGAGCAGGGTCGGATGCGTCCGGCCGGACTGCGGGAGGTCGAGGCGGCCAAGGCCGACGGTCGTTGGGACGCTGCGTACGAACGCTGACGACGTCGGATCGCCACGTCCGATTCCCGCCAGAGATCGGCTCCGAATGACGCCACGATGGTGACATGACAACGCCATCGACGCCCTCGCTAGAGATTCGCGCAATTCCGGTCGAGACGCTGCGACGCGTCCGGGCCCAAGGACACGACGACCATGGGAACCCGTGGCAGACCCGGATCGACACCGAGGGCGGCGCGCCGCTGCGATGCTGCCTTCGGGACTCCAAGCCCGGCGAGGAGATCGCCCTGATCTCGTACGCGCCGGTCGGCGTCGCCGTCTCGATCAGCCCCGGGCCGTACGACGAGGTGGGTCCGGTGTTCGTCCATGCCGAGGAGTGCGACGGCTATGCCGGGGCCGGCTACCCGGACGGCTGGGTCGACCGACCGCAAACGCTACGGACGTACCGCCTCGACGGCACCATCTCGGGTGGCGTCCGGCTCGAGCCCGGCGACGACCGGGACGCGGCCGCCCGCGAACTGCTGGCCGATCCCGACGTCGCGTTCGTCCACTCGCGCAACATCGTCTACGGCTGCTACATGCTCGAGATCCGGCGCGCCTAGCCGGTCGTCCGGCAGAGTTGGCGCAATCTCGCACCAACAGTCCGCCAGACCGGCAGTTTCACGCCAACAGTCGGCGGCTTCGATCGGGCCGAGGCGGAGTTACGATGGCCGAACGGGCCGGCCACGACCCGACTATCGACTCGTATTCCGCCCGATCGGGCCAGGTGACATCCGATGACCTCCGTTGACCCGCCACGTGTCTTCGTCGGCCTCGACGGCTCGCTGCCGAGCCTGCGGGCGCTGCGCTGGGCGGTGTGGGAGGCCCGGCGCTCTCACGGTGAGGTTCACGCCGTGCATGTACGTCCGGCGGCGACCCCCGAGCGCGAGGTCGGTCTCCGTCGCGGCGCGAGGCGGGTCGACGCGGGACTCGATCGGCAGTGCGAAGCCCTCATCGCGACCTGGGTGCACGAAGCTCTGGGCGAGCCGCCCGGCGACGTCGTCATCCGGCCGCGCGTGGTCGCGGGACGTCCCGGCCCGACCCTGGCG
>JALDXR010000595.1:0-2734 GCA_032154865.1 Nocardioidaceae bacterium | reverse complement strand
GGCGTCCCGGTCGTCGTGGTTGCCCGTGCTGTAGATATGCGGCACGCCGCGCTCGGCGGCGAACCGCCCGACCCGCTCGAGGACCGCGCGACAGCCTGCCTCGGAGCCGTCGTCCGCGACGTCGCCGCTGACGACGACCAGGCCGATGTCCGGCACGTGGCGGGCATCGAACAGCAGCCGATCCAGCGCAGCCGCAGCGTCGACGCCGTCCTCGTCATGTCCGCTCGCGGTGACGTGCGGGTCGGACAGGTGCAGGATCCGGTACCGCCGGAGCGGCGTCGCTGCCTGGGCTCGATCCATGGCTCTAGCTCATCACGTCGATTCGAGCCGGACTGAGACCATTCGCCCGCTACTTCGACGACCCGGGTCGGACAATCCGGCACTCGGGATGGGTTATTAGCCGCGTTTAGTACCCGATTGGGACCTTTGGACTGGCAGGAGCGGTCCGCCGGGCTTAAGGTCACGGGAGCGCTCGCTATGGTGGCGAGCTGGAATGGCAGTCACCTCAACCATGTCGACTCTTCTCGATCTGCTCGCGCTGGTCTTCGTCGCGGCAGCTGTGCTCACGCTGCCGGCGATCGGCCTGGTCTTCACCGTCGGCCGACGCCCGGCGGCCCGACGCATGCCGGCCGGGGCCCGAATCGTCACGTATCGGCTGATGGTCGCCGCGGCCGGCATCGGGTTGGTGTCGGTGTGCATCGGCCTGCTCATCGGCCGAGACACCGCCGACTCGGTGCTCGCGGGCGTCGTCCTCGCGGTGGCCGTGCTGGTCTGGCAGCCGCTCGGGCGACAGTTCGCCGGTCGTGGTGTCCTGGCGTGGGCTTTGCCGGTCGTCGCTGCCGCGGCCTTCCTCGGCTTCGTACTGATCTGGACACTGACGGCCGAGTTGTCGCCGCTCGGACTCCTCGCCGGTCTGGTCGTCTGGATGATCGAGGCAGTCATCCTCGGGATCGGGCTGGCGAATCTCTGGCAGCTGGTCGACAAGCGCACCCGACGTGCTCCAGCGCCTGCCGCCGATCCTTTGCAGCCCGGAGGGAGTGGCCGCCGGCCGATCGTCAGCTACGTCCGGCACGGCAGCATGCTGGCCGTCGCCGGCGTCGTGGGAGCCGTCGTGTTCCTCGCGCCCTTCACACCCAAACCCATGCCCGGCGACCTAGGGAACTATGCCGACGGGAGTTCGTCGCCGCCGGACGCCAAGGTCGCGGCTCGCGACGCCGAGACCGCTGACGAACTCTCCCGTGTGGGTCTCGACGCCAGCGCGACGCCGATACAGCCGACCCGGCCGACCAGGACGCAGCCGTCCGACGCCTCGCGTTCCAGGGAAACCGCGAGGTCCGTCCAACCGGCCACGCCGACCCACGAGGCTCCGGGCCGGCCCACCGACAAGCCGACGCCTCCTGGCCACACCAAGGTCCCGCCGGGCCACTCGGACGACCATCCGAAACATCAGGACGACCAGGACGACCAGGACGGCTGAGGGCTGCCGCCGTCCGCAGAATCCCGGTTGCTCCGAGGCAGGCCCGTCTGATCGGCTACCGCCATGGACCGGCAAGCCGTGCTCGCGGCCTTCGACGAGCAGATCCGCAGAGGCGCGACCGATCCCGATTCGCGCATCGAGCGGGACGACCACGTGATCCGCTATCGGGCCGGTGACGGCGGATGGAACGGCGTACTGTGGTCCGACCTCGACGAGAGCAACGCCGACGAGGTCATCGCCGAACAGATCCGGCAACTCGCCGATGCCGCCGGCCCGTGGGAGTGGAAGCACTTCTCGTACGACCGGCCGCCGGATCTCCCCGATCGGCTGGTCGCGGCCGGATTCGCGCGCGAGCCCGACGAGACGATGGTGGTGGCCGAGATCGCCGACCTGGACCTCGACGTCCCACCGCCCGAGGGCATCGAGCTCCGGCCGGTCGCCGACGATCGTGACGTGGCGGCACTGGTCGCAGTTCACGACGAGGTGTTCGGCGGCGACCACGCGAGCACCGGTCGCGCCATCCTGGCGGGCCTGGCTCACGAGCCGACCACCGTGGCCGGTGTCGTCGCCTGGGCGGGCGACACTCCGGTCTGCGCCGCGCGTGTGGAGTTCTATCTCGGCACCGATTTCGCCAGCCTCTGGGGCGGCGGAACCCTGCCGGAGTGGCGGGGTCGCGGGGTGTTCCGGGCGGTCGTCGCCTACCGGGCGGCGCTCGCGGCGGAGCGCGGCTTCCGCTACCTGCAGGTCGACGCGTCCGACGACAGCCGGCCGATCCTCGAGCGACTGGGCTTCGTCGTGCTCGCCACCACGACCCCGTTCACCTACCCGGGTGGCTCCGCCAGCGGCTAGGGCGGGCCTGCCTATCGTCGAGCCCATGACGACGATCCGGCCGTTCGAGACCGATGACCTGGCGGCGGCCGGCCAGCTTCTGGCCCTCCGACACGCCGCCCACCGCCGCGCGCAGCCGCTGCTCTCGGAGCGTTACGAGGAGCCGAAGGCGGCCGAGGTCGAGATCGCCGCGGTTCTCGAGCAGGAGGACGCGTCGGGCGCGGTCGCGGTCGTCGACGGGCAGCTCACGGGATATCTGATCGGTGCTCCGAAACCGTCGCCGGTGTGGGGTCCCAACGTCTGGGTCGAGTCGGCCGGGCAGGCTGTCGAGAACCCCGAGACGATGCGCGATCTCTACGCCCTGGCGGCCACCCGCTGGGTCGACGAGGAGCGGACGGCGCACTACGTACTCACGCCGGCCCACGATCC
>JALDXR010000594.1:0-2735 GCA_032154865.1 Nocardioidaceae bacterium | reverse complement strand
GAGCAGCTCATCCGCAGCCACGTGAACACGCTCTTCCCGGGCGGGCAGACGCCCACCATCCCCACGACGCCCGGCGGCTCGGGCGCCTCCACCACGCTGCAGGAGGCCACCCGCTTCTTCGTCAACCAGTGGGGCCCGACGGCCTACGGCGGCGAGCGCGTCACGAGTCCCGGAGCGCGATCCAGATGGCGCGCGCCGGCTTGCTTCGCTCGTTGGCCCAATGGTGCGGCTGGTCTCCCATGAAGTGCAGCGCGTCGCCTGGACCGACCTGATAGCTCGTCCCGTCGATCTCGAAGCTGATGGTGCCCTCGAGGCAGAACACCAACTCCTCACCGGCGTGGATGAGCGGCTTGCTCCCGCTGTTTGCGCCGGGCTCGACGGTCGCGACGGCAGCCGCGCTCCGGAACGGCGAGTACGGTCCCGACACCCCAGCGAGGGCCAGTCCCTCATGGGGCGTGAAGACGGCCGGGCGTTCCGACTTCGGCGTGAACGCGACCGGCTCGGGCGGACCCTCGTCCTGCTCGACGAAGTAGGTCACCGGATGGTCCAAGGCAGTCGCGATCTTCAGCAGCGTCGTGATGGTCGGCACCATGTCGTTCCGCTCGATCTTGTGGATCGCGGCGGCCGAGACCTCAGCCTTGCTGGCCAGCTGCTGGAGCGAGAGCCGCTGCTCCTGACGAAGCTTCTTCAGCTTCGGTCCGATCGAGCTGACGATCCCCTCGACGTGTTGCTCAACGCGGACCGTACCCCTGGTTGTCCCATTGGTCATGGCTGTGCCCCTGTCCCTCTTGACGCAAGGAAGGCATGGAATATAGTAAACGAAAGTCAATCATGGTGGGCGATCCTCGGGTCGCCCATATACATGGAGGCGTTACGTGGCGCGCAGAATCGTAATCGTCGGCGGTGGTGCAGCTGGCATGGGCGCAGCCGGTGGCGTCAAGGCGGTCGATCCCGAGGCAGAGGTCGTCGTCTACACCGGATTCGACGACGTCGCCTACAGCCCGTGCGGCATTCCGTACGTCCACGGTCGTGAGATCGAGAACTTCGAGAAGCTCTTCCTGGCATCCAAGCAGGCCTACGTCGACGCGGGTATCGACGTGCACTACAACGCCGACGTCACGGGGGTCGACGTCAAGGGCAAGACGGTGGAAGTCGCCGGTGAGGGCGAGGTCTCGTGGGACGCGCTGGTTCTCGGGACCGGCTTCAACTACGCCGACCCGGGTGTGCCCGGCGGGGACCTCGGCGGCCTCTACTACGTCAAGAACATCCGCGAAGCGATCGAGTGGGACAAGGTCCTGGACACGGTCAAGTCCGCCGTGGTGATCGAGGCCTCGCCGCTCGGGGTCGAGATGGTCACCGGACTCGCGCACCGCGGCATCGAGACACATCTGGTGGATCCCAGTCCCTGGCCGATGTCCGAGGTTGCAGATCCCGACATCATGGCTCCGGTCGAGGAGTCGTGGGACGAGCTCGGGGTCACTTCGCACTACAACACGACACTGACCTCTTTCGTCGGCGACGGCAAGGTCTCCGCCGTCCAAACCTCCGACGGAGAGATCAAGGCCGACCTGGTCGTGGTCTGCACCCACAAGGAGCCCAACACCGTGCTCGGTGTGGCTGCCGGACTCAAGACCGGCTCGACCGGCGGCATCATCGTCGACGAGCGGATGGCCACCTCGGCGCCGGACGTGTTCGCCGCCGGCGACTGCACCGAGATCCCGCACGGGCTCACCGGGGTGCCGCTCCAGGGACTCACCGGCAGTCACGCCTACGCACAGGGCAAGACCGCCGGGATCAACGCGGGCGGCGGCTCCCGTGCCTACAGCTCGGTCTATGTCCCGTGGGGTACGGCGGCCGGCAAGTGGATCATCGGCGGCGCGTCCTTCGGCGAGACAACCGCGACCGCGCTCGGCATCCCGTACGTCGTCGGCAATGCCCAAGGCATCTCGCGGGCTCGCTACTACCCCGGTGTGAAGCCGGTCAAGGTCAAGTTGCTGGCCGAGCCGGACAGCCTCCGGCTCATCGGCGCCCAGATGGTCGGCGGCGAGGGGATCAAGGAGCGCGCCGACTTCCTGGCCGTCGCGGTGAAGTTCGGCCTCACGCTGCACGACCTCGCGCGCATGGAGAACGTCTACTCACCGGCGATCGGGGCACTCAACGAACCCATCGTGGTCGCCGCCCAGAACGGTCTCGACACCGCCTCGAAGGCCTGACATGTCCTTCTCCCGATGGCTGCGGAGCAACTCGGAGCACTACCTGCTGATCGCGGCCCAGGACCGGATCGCCCGGCAGCACGGCGCGCGGCAGCCCCGAAAGCCCCGCGGCGCCGGGGAGTTCTTCTGGCTACGGATCTTCGCACCGATCTATCGCGTGCTGCCGTGGTCGCTGCGCCATCGGCTGATGCGCGCGATGCCGGGCAGCCACCGCCGCAAGTGGACGCCACCGCCCGAACCGCACGGCTCGGCCGTGCAGCCCTATCTATCGAGTAGTTCAAACCAACGAGAGAGGAAGTCTGGCAATGGCAGAGATCGTGGGTGAGCGGGTCCAGCAGGGCGACGCGATCGTCGACTACGACGACAAGGTCTTCGAAGACATCCAAGCGGAGCCCGGCGACAGCGCGTACATCCTGATGCACACCGTGCCCTTCGAGGGTTCCGTGGGCCTGGTCAACATGCTGACCGCGACCCGGATCAACCGGAAGGGCTTCGACACGCACCTGGTCCTCTACGGCCCCG
>JALDXR010000109.1:0-9037 GCA_032154865.1 Nocardioidaceae bacterium | reverse complement strand
GGCGAAGGCCTTCGCCGCCGCGATCGAGTCGGCCGAGACGGTGTTCTGGAACGGCCCGATGGGCGTGTTCGAGATGCGGCCGTTCGCCGCCGGTACGGCTGCCGTCGCACACGCGCTGACCCGGGTCGACGGCCTGACCGTGGTGGGCGGTGGCGACTCGGCGGCAGCGGTTCGACAGCTCGGCTTCAGCGACGACGACTTCGGCCACATCTCGACCGGCGGCGGCGCCAGCCTCGAGTTCCTCGAAGCCAAGCCGCTGCCCGGACTGCAGGTTCTGGAGGACTGATGGCGCGCCCCAAGCGCATTCCGCTGATGGCGGGCAACTGGAAGAGCAATCTCAACCACCAGGAGGCCGTCGTCCTCCTCCAGAAGCTGGCCTGGATCCTGTCCGACAAGGGCCATGATCCACGCAAGTCCGAGGTGGCCGTCATCCCGCCCTACACCGACCTGCGCAGCGTCCAGACCCTGGTCGACGGCGACCGGCTGGAGATCAAGTACGGCGCGCAGGACGTGTCGGAGCACGACGGCGGCGCCTACACCGGGGAGATCTCGGCGGCGATGCTCGCCAAGCTCGGGTGCACCTACGTCGTCGTCGGTCACTCGGAGCGCCGGCAGTATCACGGCGAGGACGACGCGCTGGTCAACGCCAAGGCACATCGGGCGCTGGCGTCCGATATGACACCGATCGTGTGCGTCGGAGAGGGGCTCGAGGTGCGCCAGTCGGGAGAGCAGGTGGCCTACACCCTGGCCCAGCTCGACGCGTCGCTGGCGAAACTGACCGGGGAGCAGGCCGCCGGGCTGGTCGTGGCCTACGAGCCGGTCTGGGCGATCGGGACCGGTGAGGTGGCCACTCCGGAGGACGCTCAGGAGGTCTGTGCGGCCGTCCGGGGACGGGTCGCGGAGACCTGGTCGGATGACGTCGCGGCGTCGATGCGTATCCTGTATGGCGGCTCGGTCAAGGCAGCCAACGTCGCCGCGATCATGGCGCAGCCCGACGTCGACGGCGCATTGGTTGGTGGGGCGAGCCTGGAGGCAGATGAGTTCGGCGCCATCTGCCGGTTCTACGACCTGCCGATACTGTGACACTGGCGGCAAGAAAGGCCTGGCACTCCCGTGGTAATCGCGTTCTCGATCTTGCTGGTCGTGACGAGCGGCTTGTTAGTGGTGATGGTGCTCCTGCACAAGGGACGCGGCGGCGGACTGTCCGACATGTTCGGCGGCGGCGTCTCCACGGGACTGGGCGGGTCTTCGGTCGCAGAGCGCAACCTGGACCGGATCACGGTCGGCATCGGCCTGATCTGGCTGTTGTGCGTTTTCGCCCTGGGCCTCCTGCTGAAATCGGGCTGACGCGAGGTCCTACACTGTGCGCGCTGGCCGCGGCCCGCGGTCGGCCCATCCTGACGAAGGAGTGCGAGCGTGGCTGGTGGCAGTGCGATCCGGGGAAGCCGGGTCGGTGCCGGACCCATGGGCGAGGCGGAGCGCGGTGAGGCCGCGCCGAGGCAGACCGTCTCGTATTTCTGCGCGAACGGGCATCACACGGAGCCCAGCTTCGCGGTCGACGCGGTGCTTCCCGACAACTGGGACTGTCCGCGCTGTGGACTACCGTCCAACCGCGACGAGGAGAACCCGCCGCCGGCTCCCAAGATCGAGCCGTACAAGACCCACCTGGCGTACGTGAAGGAGCGTCGGTCGGACGACGAGGCGGCCGAGATCCTTGAAGAGGCGCTGCAGCTGCTGCGCGACCGCCGCAAGCGCGGCGAAGTCGTCTTCTGACAGCGGCTGTCAGTCAGGGGGAGTCGATCCGGCTGAGGCCCGGCGGCAACTGACTCGCGGCCGCGGTGTCGAGCAGCCAGAGGGTGCGCGCGGAGCCGCGTACGCCGGCGGCCGGAACCTGCATGGGCCCGGCGTTTCCGAGCGCGAGCCGGACGGCGCGGGCCTTGCTCTCGCCCGAGGCGAGGAACCAGACCTCACGCCCGTGGTTGATGCTCGGCAGGGTGAGCGAGATCCGGGTCGGCGGCGGCTTGGGGGAGCCGTGGACGCCGACCACCGAGCGCGTGTCATAGAGGGCCGGCCGTTCCGGGAACAGCGAGGCGACGTGACCTTCCGGTCCGATGCCGAGCATGACGATGTCGAACGCCGGCACGGTGCCGTGGTCCTCCGGCGACGTCGCCCCTCGGAGCAGCTCCGCGTACAGCTCGGCGGCGGTATCGGCGTCGGCCGAGCCGTCGTCGGCCGGCATCGGATGGACCAGCGCCGGATCCAGGTCGAGCTGGTCGAGCAGGGCCGCCCGCACCTGGGTCTCGTTGCGCTCCGGATCACCGGGCGGCAGGAACCGCTCGTCGCCCCACCAGAACCGCACCCGGTGCCAGTCGACGGCGTCCCGGGCCGCCGACTCGGCGACGGCGCGATGGATCTGGTCCGCGATGCCACCACCGGTCAGGACGAGGGAGGGCACCCGGCCGGTGCTCTGCACATCGACCAGCCGGGTCAGCAGCCTGGCCGCCACGGCCGACGCGAGAAGGTCAGCCGTACGGTGCACGAGTACGGCCGGGGCGCTCATTTCTTGCCGGCTTTGGGGTTGCTGCGCCGCGCGTACGCCTTGATGGTCTGTGCGAAGACCTCGTCCTCGTCGAGGCGGCGCAGCTCCTCGGCGATCAGCTCGGCGGCGTCGCGGCGTTTCAGCGCCACCGGCCGATCGGCCTCGCCCGGGATCGTGAAGGTCGCGATGTGCCCGGACGGCCGGGATATCGCGATGTCACCGTGCCGGGTCAGCAACCGCACCCGGGTCAGCCCGGGCCCCGACGTCGACCGCTGGTCGACCTGGGTGCGCAGCCTCGACTGCAGCCAGGCGGCCATCAGATCGGCGCTCGGGCTGCCTCGCTCGCCGTCCACCTCCGCTCCGGTCACGGTGACCGGGTGCTGGTCGAGAGCGGCGGCCAACAGCGCGCGCCATGGAGTGAGCCGGGTCCAGGCCAGGTCGGTGTTGCCGGCGGCGTAGTGCTTGGCCTGGGTACGGAGGGCGGTCCGCGAGCTGCGTGTGGTGCTGGCGGAGTCGGTGATCCGGCGCTGTCCCAGGCTGCCGAGCGGGTCGTTGGCAACGTCGCCCGGAGCGTCGCACGGCCACCACACGACGACGGGGGAGTCCGGCAGCAGCAGGGGCAGCACGACCGACTCCGCATGCCGTACGAGCTCCCCGCTCATGCGCAGCAGGACGACCTCGCCCGCGGTCTTGTTGCCGATCTTGACCTCGGCGTCGAGCCGGGGCCGACCGCGGGCCGACTGACGCATGACGCCGAGGATGCGCGCCGGATGCTCCGTCGTCACCTCCGAGGCAGTACGCATCGCGTCGTCGCAGTGCTTGTCGTCGGTGACGACGACGAAGGTCAGCACCATGCCCATGGCCGGACTGCCGGCGGCGCGGCGGGCCTTGATCAGCGCGGACGCGATCTGACTGGCGTTGGTGTCGGTGAGGTCTACGTTCATGGTCGCCGCCAAACCCGGCCGTCGCGGGCGAGCATCTGGTCGGCCGACGACGGGCCCCACATACCGGAGGGATAGGCCTCCGGCTGGCCCGACTTCGCCCAGTGCGCGATGACCGGATCCAGGATCTGCCAGGACAGCTCGACCTCCTCGTGCTGCGGGAACAGCGGCGGATCGCCCAGGAGGACGTCGAGGATCAGCCGCTCGTACGCCTCGGGGCTGGACTCGACGAAGGCGCCGCCGTAGGCGAAGTCCATGTTGACGTCGCGCAGCTCCATCGCGGTGCCGGGCACCTTGGCGCCGAAGCGGAGGGTCACTCCCTCGTCCGGCTGGATCCGCATCACGAGCGCGTTCTGGCCGAGCCCTTCGGTCGCGGTCTCACTGAACGGCAGATGCGGTGCGGGCTTGAACACGACAGCCACCTCCGTGACCCGTCGGCCCAGTCGCTTGCCGGTCCGAAGGTAGAACGGGACGTTGGCCCATCGCCGGGTGTCGATGTCGAGCCGGAGCGCGGCGTACGTCTCGGTCGTCGAGTCGGACGGGATGTCGTTCTCGTCGAGATAGCCACCGACCTTGACACCGCCCTGCCAGCCGGCGGCGTACTGCCCTCGCGCCGTGTGCAGATCGAGCCGGTTGGGGAGCTGCACCGCCGACAGGATCTTCTGTTTCTCGATCCGCAGGCTCCTGGCGTCGAACGAGATCGGCTCCTCCATCGAGATCAGCGCCATCAGCTGCAGCAGGTGGTTCTGGATCACGTCGCGGGCCGCGCCGATGCCGTCGTAGTAGCCGGCCCGGCCGCCGATCCCGATGTCCTCGGCCATGGTGATCTGGACGTGGTCGACGTAGTGCGCGGTCCAGAACGGCTCGAACATCGCGTTGGCGAACCGGAAGGCCAGGATGTTCTGGACCGTCTCCTTGCCGAGGTAGTGGTCGATGCGGAAGACGGCCTCGGGCAGGAAGACCTCGGACAGCACGTCGTTGAGCTGCCGTGCGGTCGAGAGGTTGCTGCCGAACGGCTTCTCGACGACGACCCGGCGCCACGACGCCGCGCTGGGAGTCGCGAGGTCGTGCTCCTTCAGCTGACCGAGCACGGTCGAGAAGAACTTCGGCGGGATCGAGAGATAGAAGGCGAAGTTGCCACCAGTGCCGCGCAACTCGTCGAGCTCGTCGATCGTGTCCCGGAGCTTCTCGAACGCCCGGTCGTCGTCGAACTCGCCCGGGACGAACCGGAAGCCCTCCGAGAGCTGCCGCCACACCTCCTCCCGGAACGGCGTTCGGGAGTACTCCTTGACCGCGTCGTGGACGATCTGGGCGAAGTCCTCGTGGGCCCAGTCGCGGCGCGCGAACCCGACGAGCGAGAAGCCCGGTGGCAGCAGCCCGCGGTTGGCCAGGTCGTAGACCGCCGGCATCAGCTTCTTGCGAGAGAGGTCGCCGGTCACCCCGAAGATCACCAGGCTGCACGGCCCGGCGATCCGGGGGAGCCGGCGATCGCGCGGATCGCGTAGTGGGTTCTCGGCGATGCGTATCACGACGTCACCGCACTGAGCAGGACGTCCTTGAGCTGAGCGAAGGCGGCCGCGCGGTCGGTGAGATGGAGCCGCAGGACCGGTCGGCCGCGATCGGCGAGGACCTTGGCGTCACCCGTCGCCTGGGCGCTGATGAACTCGCCGAAGGTGAACTCGCGATCCGGGATCTGCAGATCCTCGATCGGCGCGCCGGTGAGCTGGAGATAGACGCCGGTCGGGGGACCGCCCTTGTGGTACTGACCGGTCGAGTGCAGGAATCGCGGGCCCCATCCGAACGTCGTCGGCCGTCCGGTGCGCTGGGCGAGGGTGACTCGAGCCCCGGCGAGCTCGCTGTCGGTCGCGCGGTCGAGATAGGCCATCACGGCGACGTAGCCGTGGTCGGGATCGAGCCGGCCCAGCAGGGCTTCCAGGGCGCCGGCGACGGTGTCGACGTCGCTGTCGAGCAGTCCGGCGGTCGCGTAGCCCTCGATCGCTCCGTCGACGAAGTCCGGCGCCGACGACTCGCCGGTGCCCCCGAGCAGGTCGCGGGCGGCGGCCTTGGCGCTCTCGACGTCGGGCTGGTCGAACGGATTGATGCCGATGATCCGGCCGGCGACCGCCGTGGCGTACTCCCACAGGAGCATCTGGGCACCGAGCGGCGCGTTGACGGTGGCGCCGTGCCGGGACGCCGGCGTGATCTTGTCGAACACGAACGTGGGGCCGATGGTGACCAGCGCCTCGTCCGGTGTGCTGGGGACGAAGTTCGGCGCCTCGGTGCTCTCGACGACGACCGGCAGCAGGCCGCGGCCCTCCTTGCCGGTGGACTCGGCGATCAGCTGCTCGGCCCAGTCAGGGAAACCGGCGAGCCCCGAGTCGGCGTCGGCGAGCACGACTTTGTCGATGCCGTGGCCCGCGGCCATCCCGAGCAGACCGCCGAGCCGCAGACCCGGGTTGTCGGGGGAGTCGGCGGCCAGGGCCGGCGCGATCGCGGCGGCCTCGTCCAGCAGACCGCCGATGTCGGCACCGGCGAGCCCGCTCGGCACCAGACCGAAGGCGGTCAGTGCGGAGTAGCGTCCGCCGACGTCGGGATCGGCGTTGACGACCCGGTAGCCGGCGTCGCGGGCCGACGCGTCCAGCGGCGAGCCCGGATCGGTCACGACGACGATGCGGCCGGCCGGGTCGATGCCGGCGGCGTGGAAGGCCGCTTCGTAGGCCCGCCTCTGACTGTCGGTCTCGAGCGTGCTGCCCGACTTGCTCGACACGACGACGGCGGTACGGTCCAGCCGGTCGGCGAGTGCGGCGCGGACGTAGTCGGGATCGGACGAGTCGAGCACGGTCAGCTCGACACCGGCGGCGCGGCAGATGACCTCGGGAGCCAGCGACGATCCGCCCATGCCGCACAGCACGATGTGATCGACACCGTCGGCGTTGAGGCTGGCCCGCAGGGCGTCGATCTCGGCGACCAGCGGGCGGGACTCGGCCGGAAGGCCGACCCAGGCGAGCCGCTTCGAGGCCTCCGGTTCGGCGGCCGGACCCCACAGCGTCGCGTCCTGGGCGGCGATCCGGCTGGCGACCCGGTCCGCGACCAGCTGCTCGACGGTCGAGGCGTACTCCTGCTCGTCGGAGTAGCCGAAGAAGAGTTCGTAGGGGACGTCGTCAGCGCGGGTGGTGTTCCACGCGGTCATCCCCGCGCCGCCTTCCCGAGGGCCTCGGTCACGGTCGCGTGCAGCTCCTCCCAGGAGCCGTCGAACTTGTCGACGCCCTCCTCCTCGAGGACGGTCACGACGTCGGTGTAGGAGACACCCAGTGACTCCAGGCGCTCGATGACCTGCCGGGCCTCGTCGTAGCGCCCACGCACGGTGTCGCCGGCGGCCGTGCCGTGGTCGGCGAAGGCGTTCATCGTCGCCTCCGGCATCGTGTTGACGACGCCGTCGGTGACGAGCTCGTCGACGTAGAGCACGTCCGAGTACGCCGGGTCCTTGGTGCCGGTCGACGCCCACAGGGGTCGCTGCGGCTTGGCGCCGGCCGCGGCGAGGGTGGCCCAGCGTTCGGTGCCGAACGCCTGCTCGTACGCCTCGAAGGCCAGTCGCGCGTTGGCGACCGCGGCCTTGCCGCGCAGCTCCCGGGCCTCCGCGCTGCCGATGGCGTCCAGCCGCTTGTCGACCTCGGTGTCGACCCGGCTCACGAAGAACGACGCGACGCTGCCCATCCGGCTCAGGTCGTGGCCGTTGTCGCGGGCCTGCTCCATGCCGTCGAAGAAGGCGTCCATGACTGCCTGGTAGCGCTCGATCGAGAAGATCAGCGTGACGTTGACGCTGATGCCCTCGGCCAGGGTCGCCGTGATGGCCGTCAGACCCTCAACCGTGGCAGGGATCTTGATGTAGAGGTTCTCCCGGTCGACGATGCGCCACAGCTCCTTCGCCTCGTCGACCGTCTCGCCGGTCTTGCGGGCGAGTCGCGGATCCACCTCGATCGAGACCCGTCCGTCGACGCCGCCGGTACGGTCGTAGACCGGCCGGAGGACGTCGCAGGCGTCGCGTACGTCATCGGTGGTGAGCTTGCGGACGGCCTCGTCGACGGTCGCACCGCGCTCGGCGAGCTCGGCCACCTCCGACGCGTACTCGTCGGCGTCGGTCAGGGCCTTGGCGAAGATCGTGGGGTTGGACGTCACGCCCTTGAGATAGTTCTCGTTCACGAACCGTTGCAGGCTTCCGCCGGTGAGGCGTTCTCGGGACAGGTCGTCGAGCCAGATCGCGACACCGGCATCGTTGAGTTCGCGGAGTCGGTCGGTCATCGGGGTCTCCCCTCGTAAATGGCCCAGTCGCCTTCAGGCTATCTCTGCCACGGCACGCCTACCGTCACTGTCGTCGCGAGGGTTCGTCGTGTGTAGCCGCTGCGATGGATTCGCGGGCGGCCGCGGTGACCGCCTCGGCGGTGATGCCGAACTCCTTGAAGAGCAGAGCGCCGTCCGCGGACGCGCCGAAGTGCTCCAGCGACACGCAGCGACCGGCGTCGCCCACGATGTCGTGCCAGCTCTGGGCGATGCCGGCCTCGACACTGACCCGGGCTCGGATCGCCGGTGGCAGCACCAGATCGCGGTAGGCCTGCGGCTGCGCGTTGAACCATTCGCGGCACGGCATCGACACCACCCGGGCGGCGATGCCCTCGGTGGCCAGCTGCTCGCGCGCCTTGACGGCGAGCTGCACCTCGGACCCGGTGCCGATCAGGAGGACGTCGGGTCGGCCCTCGTCGGCGTCGAGCAGCACGTAAGCACCGTTGGCCACGCCGGCGGCCGACGCGAAGCCATCGGTCTCACGGGGGAACGTGGGCACGTTCTGCCGCGTCAGGGCGAGGCCCGCCGGCCGGTCGGTGTGCGACAGGACGGTACGCCAGGCGACCGCTGTCTCGTTGGCGTCGGCCGGCCGCACGATGTCGAGTCCGGGGATCGCACGCAACGCCGACAGGTGCTCGACCGGCTGATGGGTGGGCCCGTCCTCGCCGAGCCCGATCGAGTCGTGGGTCCAGACGTACGTCACCGGCAGGCCCATGATCGCCGCCAGCCGGACCGGCGGTCGCATGTAGTCGCTGAACACGAGGAACGTGCCGCCGTAGGGCCGAGTGCCGCTGTGGAGCGCGATGCCGTTGAGGATCGAGCCCATCGCGTGCTCACGGATGCCGAAGTGCAGGACGCGGCCGTACCAGTCGCCCTCGAACATCTTCGTCGAGTGCTCCGGCGGGATGAACGACGGCTGGCCGTTGGGCGTCGTGTTGTTGGAGCCGGCGAGGTCGGCCGACCCGCCCCAGAGCTCCGGCAGCACCGGCGCGATCGCAGACAGGATCTCGCCGGAGGCCTTACGGGTCGCCATGCCCTTCTCGTCGGCGCCGAACCTCGGGAGTGCCTCCTCCCACCCGGGAGTGAGCCGCCGGTCGGCGAGCCGGTCGTAGAGGTCCTTGCGCTCGCCTGCCGACTCGGCCCAGGCCTCGAAGTCGCCCTGCCAGGCGTTGTGGAGTGCTTTTCCGCGTTGCATGACCGCACGGGTGTGCTTCAGCAC
>JALDXR010000593.1:0-2737 GCA_032154865.1 Nocardioidaceae bacterium | reverse complement strand
GGCGCGGGGCGGCCGAGCCGCAGCCCACGCCGCTGCCCGACGGTGAAGGCGTAGGCGCCGTCGTGCGATCCGACCGGCTCGCCGTCGGTGTCGACCAGCGTTCCCGGTCGCGACCCGAGCTCGCGATGGAGGAAGCCCGCCGTATCACCGTCGGCGATGAAGCAGATGTCGTGGCTGTCCGGCTTGTCGGCGACCGCGAGTCCACGACGGGCGGCCTCGGCGCGTACCTGCTCCTTGGAAATGTCGCCGAGCGGGAACATCGAGTGCCGAAGCTGTTCCTGCGTCAGGACGCCGAGCACGTAGGACTGGTCCTTACCGGGATCGACGGCCCGATGCAGCTCGACCGTGCCGTCGGCGCCGGTCGCGAGGCGCGCGTAGTGGCCGGTGACAACGGCGTCGAAACCGAGTGCCACGGCCCGGTCGAGCACCGCCTCGAACTTGATCCGCTCGTTGCACCGCACACAAGGATTGGGAGTACGGCCGGCGGCGTACTCCGACAGGAAGTCTTCGACGACATCGGCGTGGAACCGCTCGCTCAGATCCCAGACGTAGAAGGGGATGCCGAGCACGTCGGCCGCGCGCCGGGCGTCACCGGCATCCTCGATCGAGCAACAGCCACGGGCGCCGGTGCGGTAGCTCTGCGGGTTGCGCGACAGAGCGAGATGGATTCCGGTGACGTCGTGACCGGCGTCGACCGCGCGAGCGGCAGCCACGGCCGAGTCGACACCACCGGACATGGCGGCGATCACCCTCATGCGTTCCTACCCCCGACGCCGGTCAGGCCGGCCGCGCGGGCGCGTTCGTACGCCCCAGGCAGTGCCTCGATGAGGGCGTCGACGTCGGCTGCCGTCGACGAGTGACCCAGGCTGAAGCGCAGCGATCCACGTGCGGTCACGTCGTCCTGACCCATCGCGAGGAGCACGTGACTGGCTTCGGGGACTCCGGCGGTGCAGGCCGAGCCGGTCGAGCACTCCACGCCCTGGGCGTCGAGCAGCATGAGGAGGGAATCGCCTTCGCAGCCGGGGAACCTCAGGTGCGCGATCCCGGGCAGGCGGTGCTCCGGCCCGGGCTTCGGATCGCCGTTGACGACGATCTCCGGTACGGCTGCCTGGGCCCGGCGTACGAGATCGGCGCGCAGGTTCTCGAGTCGCCGGGCCTGGTCGGGCTGCCGGCGTACGGCGAGGTCGACCGCCGTGGCGAAGGCCGCGATGGCCGCGGTCGCGAGGGTGCCGGAGCGGATCTGGCGCTCCTGGCCGCCGCCGTGCAGCAGTGGCGCGACCTCGATCTCCCGACGGACGAGCAGAGCTCCGACGCCGACCGGTCCGCCGAGCTTGTGAGCCGTGACCGTCATGGCATCCAGTTCGACCGCCTCGAATTCGACCGGCAGGTGGCCGACGGCCTGCACGGCGTCGCTGTGCACCGGGATGCCGTGGGCGTGCGCAGCGGCGACGATCTCGGCGATCGGCTGCACGGTCCCGACCTCGTTGTTGGCCCACATGCAGGTCACGAGCGCGACGTCGTCCGGGTCGGAGTCGAGCCGACGGCGCAGATCGTCGAGATCCAGTCGCCCGACGGCGTCGACCGCGACGTAGTCCACCTTCGCTCCGGCATGCGTCGCCAGCCACTCGACGGTGTCGAGTACCGCGTGATGCTCGATGGCCGGGGTCAGGATGCGGGTGCGCCGCGGGTCGGCGTCGCGGCGAGCCGCGAACATGCCGTGCACGGCGAGGTTGTCCGCCTCGGTGCCACCGGAGGTGAAGACGACGTCGCTCGGACGGGCGCCCAGCGACTTCGCGATCGACTCCCGCGACTCCTCGACGACCCGGCGGGCGGCCCGGCCCGAGCCGTGCAGGCTGGACGGATTGCCGGCGCGACTCAGCTGGTCAGTGAGCACGGCGACGACCTCGGCCACCATCGGCGTCGTGGCCGCATGGTCGAGGTAGGCGACGGTCGGGGTGGTGGACATCGTCTGCCAGGGTAACCGCCGCCGGACGAGGGATCTGCGGTCGTGGTCGCCTGGGCACCTCGACTACAGATGTTCGGTCAGCCACCGGTGCCCGGGGTGCAGTCGGGCGATCGTGTCGCGCAGCCAGTCCCGCTGCCCGTCGTCGAGGAGAGGAAGCGTCGCCGCGAGGTCGGCGTCGTCCTTGGGGCGAGTGTGTTTCGCCTTGTAGGCCAGCGCGATCTCCGGATTGAGATAGCGGATCCCGTCCGGGCCGATCCAGGTGACGTCGTCCAGCGGCGCGGTGACGGTCGGGTCGCGGCGGAAGACCCAGCGACCGTCCTCGTCTGGCGTCGTGACGACGTCGGCGAGCCACGGCTGCCAGGCATGCTCGCGGACCCACATCTGGTCGGCCCACTCCGGCAGCTCGGGCTGCTCCGCGGTCACCGGACCGAGCCGACCCGATCCGGCCGCCCAGCAGTGGTACGCCGGGTCGAGAAACCCACGGAGGCTCGGCACCGTACGCCGGAAGATCGACACGTCGATGTCCTCGTGGATCCGGGACCGGCCGGTGAACGCCTCCACGGCCCAGCCGCCGGCGACCCACCACGGTTCGGGCCAGTCGGCGAGTACGGCAGCCGCCTGCGCCGGTATCCAGGCCTGCCACGGACCGTACAGCCGTTGAAACGCCGCCTCATCGGGATCGTCGACCTGCGGCAGCTCGGGCACCGGCCCATCCTGCCAGGGCATCCGACACGTGCCCCGCCCACTGGGGGTAGGCGAATTGCGAAACAC
>JALDXR010000108.1:0-9048 GCA_032154865.1 Nocardioidaceae bacterium | reverse complement strand
CGGACCGGCGAGCCGGGACGATGCCTGACATGTTCGACTACGACGCCGAGCTGCGCCGCTACCAGGCTCGCCTGTGGGCCGCCGTCGACATCGGTGCCGGCGACCGGGTCCTCGACGTCGGCTGCGGCACGGGACAGACGACCCGGGTGGCCGCGCGGGCGGCGCACCGCGGCGAGGCGCTCGGCGTGGACGTTTCGCTACCCATGCTGGCGCGGGCCCGCGAGCTGAGCGCCGAGGAGGGACTCGACAACGTCCGGTTCGAGTGCGGCGATGCCGAGTCGCATCCGCTTCCGGCCGAGCGGTTCAGTCTCGGCATCAGTCGGTTCGGCACGATGTTCTTCACCGATCCGGCCGCCGCGTTCGCGAACATCGCGCGATCGCTGCGGCCCGGTGCGCCGTTCGTCCAGCTGGTCTGGCAGGACGGCGCTCGTCAGGAGTGGGAGTCGGCGATCCGTACCGCACTCGCTCCCGGTGCGACGGAGTCGGCCAGCGCGGAGGCTGCCTTCTCGTTGGCCGATCCCGCCAGGGTGCGCGACCTGATGACTGCCGGCGGCTTCGCCGACATCGAGCTCACCGACCTGGCCGAGCCGGTCTGCTACGGCCCGGATGTCGCCGCCGCCCGCGAGTCCGTACTCGCCTTGACGTCGTGGCGGGAGCTGCTCGCCGACCAGACCGACGACCGGGTCGATTCTGCGCTGCACCGACTCGACGAGATGCTGCGTGATTACGACACCGGCGACGGCGTGTGGTTCGACTCGCGTGCCTGGCTCATCACGGCCCGGCGGACCTGACTTTGCGGCGGGCGTCCGCTCGTGGGTCACCGGATCGCCGCCCGTGCCGAGTACCTGCGAAGATTTGAACGTCCGGGACCTGCGGGGCACATGGTGCGAGAGGTGCTTTCAGCGCTCAAATCACCGCCTGGCTGGATCCGCGAGCATGCCGTGTCGAGAGTCCGCCCGAGAGGAGGCGTCGATGGCCTCGCCGCGTCAGCCGTGGCTGCATGAGCTCGTCACCGCTGTTCAGGCACCCACCGTCCTGCTCTGCGACCGTGACGGCGAGTTGCGTTCGCACGGTGTCCAAGGCGTTTGGCACGCCGACGTACGCGTTCTGTCGCGGGCCGAGCTGCGGATCGACGGCGAGGTGCCCGACGCGGTCGCAGGCGGCACCGACGGCGCGGGGCAGGTTCGATTCACCGGCTTCGTACGGTCGTTCGACGAGCCGAAGAGCGACCCGACGGTACGGGTCGAGCGGGTGCGTACGGTCAAAGCCGGCATCGTCGACGAGGCGATCGTCCTCACGTCGTACGTCGGCATTCCGACGACCGCCACGATCGAGGTCCGGTTCGCGACCGACTTCGCCCGGATCGGACCCGTGAAGGCCGGCCAGGAGACCGATTGGTCCGAGGTCAAGCCAGAAGTGGAGACCGCCCGAGTGCGCTGGACGGCATCGGGGGTGCGAAGCGAGGTCGTCACCGACGACGGTGCCTCGGTGACCGTCGACGGTGCCACCGCCCACTTGGCCTGGACCGTCAACCTGGCGGAGCCGGCTGCCCACCTGGTGCGCTGGCGCCTCCACGCCACCGTCGGCGCGACACCGTTGGCCGGTGCCGAAGGTCGGGCCGAGTGGCCGACGCCGCGAGTCACCGCAGGCGACCATCGGCTGCCGATGCTGGTCGACCAGTCGGTGGCCGATCTCGGCGGTCTCCGGATGCGCTTGTCCGACCGCTCCGACGTGTTCCTCGGCGCGGGTGCGCCCTGGTATTGCACGCTCTTCGGACGGGACAGCATCTGGGCGGCGCGGCTGGCACTGCCGCTCGGCACCGACCTCGCGGCCGGCACCCTGCGTACTCTCGCCGCGCTCCAGGGCGTGCGGGTGGATCCGGACACCGGCGAGGCTCCCGGCAAGATCCCGCACGAGCTGCGCGAGGCGACGGGCGAGACGCCGGCCGGGCTGCCGCCGCTCTACTACGGGTCGGTCGACTCGACGCCGCTGTGGATCTGCCTGCTGCACGACGCCTGGCGTTGGGGACTGCCGGCCGCCCAGGTCGAGGAGCTGCTGCCCAACCTCGAGGCGGCGTTGACCTGGATGGTCGAGCACGGCGATCCCGACGGCGACGGATTCCTCGAGTACATCGACGACAGCGGCCGGGGCCTGGCCAATCAGGGTTGGAAGGACTCCGTCGACGCGGTCCGGTTCGCCGACGGCCGGTACGCGCAGCCGCCGGTGGCGTTGTGCGAGGTGCAGGGATATGCGTACGAAGCGGCGATGCATGGCGCCGCTCTGCTCGATGCGTTCGGCTGGCCGGACGCGGGGCGCTGGCGGACCTGGGCCGGCAAGCTCGCCGAGCGGTTCCGGGAGCAGTTCTGGGTGTCCGGCAGCCGCGAGATCGGTCCCTATCCGGCGCTGGCCCTGGATGCCGACAAGCGGCCGGTCGACTCGCTGACCAGCAACATCGGCCATCTGCTCGGCACCGGCCTGTTGAACTCGGGCGAGTCCGAGCGGGTCGTGCGACTGATGACACGACCGGAGCTGGCGAGCGGCTTCGGCCTGCGGACCATGTCCGACCACGACGCGGCGTACTCACCAGTGAGCTATCACTGCGGCTCGGTGTGGCCGCACGACACCGCGATCGTGATCCGGGGCCTGGCGGCGGCCGGCCGGGGCCATCGGGCCGCCGAGCTCATCGACGGGCTGCTGGCCGCCGCGGTCCATTTCGAGTTCCGGCTGCCGGAGCTGTACGGCGGCGAGCCGCGGGCCGATGTGCCGCGACCGGTGCCGTACCCCGCAGCGTGCAAGCCGCAGGCCTGGTCGGCAGCCGCCGCACCGGCGATCCTGCAGGCACTGCTCGGTCTCGAGGCCGATGTGCCCGCCGGTCGACTGCGCATCCGGCCGGTCCGACCGAGTCTGGTCGGCCGGCTCCTGGTCGAGGGTCTGGTCGTCGGTGGCCACGAGTTGTCGGTTCAACTCACCGAGGACGGCCGGCCCCGGGTCCTCACCGACGACCTTCCGTTCAAGGTCGACGTGGGCTGATCCCTCAGGATGTCGAGAACCGCTGCCCTGCTCCGTTCTGAGGGTGCGGGTGCCACAGTGGGCACCACACGGAGACGAGGTGTGACATGCCGAGATATCTGGTCGGCGTCGACTTTCACAGCGGCAACGCCGAGACGCCCATGTCGGAGTGGAAGCCGGAGGAGATCCAGGCGCATCTGAACTACTACGCGGCGCTGAACGACGCCCTGGAGCGCAGCGGTGAGCTGGTCGAGGCCACCGTCCTCACCGGGCCTGACCTGGCCAAGATCGTCAGGTCGGACGGAGCGACCGCGCCGGTGGTGACCGACGGGCCGTTCCAGGAGTTCAAGGAGTGGCTGGCGGGATATCAGATCGTCGAGGTCGAGTCGGAGGCCCGCGCCGTCGAGATCGCGGCCAAGGTCTCCGCCGTACCCGGACCCGGCGGCGTCCCGGTTCAGCAGCCGGTCCACCTACGGCAAGTGATGGACGACGGGCCGTCGGACGTCGACGGGATGGAGACCTTCCTGCGGCAGGCTGGAGGCGACGGCTGACCGAACCCACCCGCGTCGACGACCTGCTGCGTGAGCTCGCGCCGCGGGTCGTCGGCGTACTCACTCGGCGGTACGGCGACTTCGACACCGCCGAAGACGCCACCCAGGAGGCACTCCTGACGGCTGCCGAGCACTGGTCACGCGACGGCATTCCGGCCAAGCCGTACGGCTGGCTGTTACAAACTGCGACGCGCCGGATGATCGACCAGTACCGAAGCGACCAGGCCCGCCGGGAGCGGGAGACCCTGGCCGCGTCCCGCGAACCGTCGGCCGACGTCTCGGACCGGGACGACACGCTGACGGTGCTGTTCCTGTGCTGCCATCCGACCCTGACCCCGGCATCGGCGATCGCCCTGACGCTGCGGGCCGTGGGTGGCCTGACCACGGCCGAGATCGCCGGAGCCTTCCTGGTCCCGGAGTCGACGATGGCTCAGCGCATCTCGCGCGCCAAGCAGCGCGTCAAAGCGTCCGGCGCCACCTTCCGATTGCCGACAGCCGACGAGCAGCCGGACCGGTTGCGCTCGGTGCGGCACGTCCTCTACCTGATCTTCAACGAGGGGTACGCCAGCAGCGGCGGCCGGCGACTGCATCGGGTCGAGCTGACCGCCGAAGCGATCCGCTTGAGCCGTCTGCTGCACCGGCTGCTGCCGGACGACGGCGAGACGGCCGGGCTGCTCGCGCTGATGCTGCTGCTCGAAGCACGGCGACCGGCGCGGGTGGATGCCGACGGCGAGCTGGTGTCGCTGCCCGAGCAGGACCGCACCCGGTGGGACCGGTCACTGATCGCCGAAGGGGCCGGGCTGCTCGACCAGGCGTACTCTCGGGGTGCGGTCGGCGAATACCAACTGCAGGCGGCGATCGCGGCCGTCCACGACCAGGCGGCGACCGCTGACGCGACCGACTGGCCGCAGATCCTCGCGCTGTACGGCCTGCTCGACCGGATCACCGGCAATCCGGTCGTGACGCTCAATCGGGCGGTCGCCGCCGCGATGGTGGACGGACCCGCCGCCGGACTCGATCTGCTCGACGGGATCTCCGAGCCAATGGGCAGCCATCACCGATGGCATGCCGTACGCGCGCATCTGCTCGAGATGGCGGGCGACGCCACCGCCGCGCGGGCGGAGTATCGGCGCGCCGCCGACCTGACGACGAGCCTCCCCGAGCAGCGCTATCTGGCCAGCCGGGCGGCTCGGCTCGGCGCGCGCCCGCCCGACGAGTCTTGAGGGATTCGGGGCTGCTATCGCTACCCCAATCCCTCAGGATTCGTGCGAAGTACGGTCAGGCTGCCGGGGTCGCGGGCCGGGCGATCGGCTTGATGTGAGCGAAGGCACTGCGGGCGTTCCAGGTGGGGAAGGCTCGTACGAGCCAGGTCGGACCGTGGAGCTGGATGCGGCTGCTGCGGGTCGCCTCGGCCCAGCTGAGCTGACCGGCGTGCCACTTGACGAACGCCTCGGCCTCCGCCGTGATGTAGAGGTCCTCGTCGAGGCCGGGGTAGGTCTTGCAGATCTCGGTGTCGCCGTGCTCGATCAGCAGCCAGAACCGCTCGGGTCGCGGACCGCCGGTGAAGTCGAAACGGATGACGACGCGTCGATCCGGGAGCCGGTCCCGGCGGAGCATGTTGCACATCGACCACAGGGCAACGAAGGGATCGAGATGCTCCGGCGCGATCTCGAGCCAGGCGGCACCCCACTCACCGAGCGATACGCAGACCTTGAAGAGGTCGTTGCCGGCCGGCGTCAGCTCGTAGTGGCATCCGCGCCCGTCGGGCTTTGCTGAGGACTCGACGATGCCGAGCCGTTCCAGTTGCTTGAGACGTTGTGAGAGCAGGGTGCGAGAGAGCCCCGGCGCACCCTCCAGGATCTCGCTGAAGCTTCCACAACCCAGGGACAGGTTGCGGATGATCAGCGGGGTCCAGCGCTCGGCGAAGATCTCGGCGCCGCGAGCGATGGGGCAGTACTGGCCGTACGTCCGCACGATGTCAGTGTCGCGCTCCGACCCACGAGTGTGAAGTCCAGATTCTTGACTTCCCGACCACTGCTTCCGGTGTTGCGATGAGGCCGCGAAGGGACGACAGAGATCACATCGTCTGCGCGAGGAGGCAACCGTCATGGAGATCGAGGGGTTCCGGGGACAGCTGATCACTACTGACCACGCGGACTACGACACCGCCCGCGCCTTGTGGAACGGTGCCGTCGACCGGTACCCGCGGCTGATCGCCCGATGTTGCGGGACCGCCGACGCGGTCGCCGCCGTGCGGTTCGCCCGAGACCACGACTTGGAGATCGCTGTCCGAGGCGGCGGCCACAACGTGGCCGGGACCGCGGTATGCGACGACGGGATCGTCATCGACCTCTCCGCGATGCGGGCCGTGCTCATCGACCCCGCTGACCGCTCTGCCTGGGTGCAGGGCGGCGCGCTGTGGGGCGACGTCGACCACGAGACGCAGGCCCACGGTCTGGCCACGACCGGCGGCATTGTGAGCCACACCGGCGTCGCTGGGGTCACGCTCGGCGGCGGGATCGGCTACCTGATGCGCCGATATGGCCTCGCTGTCGACAACCTGCTGGCCGCCGAGGTGGTCACCGCCGAGGGCAACATCGTCCGGGCGTCCGCCGAAGAACACCCTGACCTGTTCTGGGCGGTGCGAGGCGGCGGCGGCAACTTCGGCGTCGTCACGTCATTCCGGTTCGCCTTGCACCCGGTCGGACCGACGGTGGTCGCCGGACCGGTCTTCTGGGCGGCCGACGACACCACCGACGTGCTGCGTTTCTACCGTGACTTCGTCGCCGAAGCACCCGACGAGCTCGGCACCGTCGTCCGGCTCGGCACCGTCCCGCCACTGCCGGACATACCCGAAGAGCTGCACTGGCGGCCGGCCATCGCCGTCGCGACCTGCTACGCAGGCGCAGTCGAAGCCGGCGAGCGGGCGGTGCGCGCCCTCCGCCGGCATGGGACGCCGCTTGTCGACCTGATCGCCCCCACGCCGTACCTCGAGCAGCAGTGCGCCATCGACCTGACCGTCCAGCACGGGTGGCACTACTACTGGAAGTCCACGAACCTCGCCGACCTGTCCGACGACACCATCGCCGTCGTCGCTGATCACGCCTACGCCGCCAGGTCGCCTCGGTCGTGCGTGGTGATGTTCAACCTGGGCGGCGCCGTCGCCCGAGTCCCTCACGACGCCGCCGCCTACGCCGGTCGCGACGTGGCCCACAACATCGTCATCGAAGGCGTATGGCTCCCCGATGAATCTGGCGAGTACGCCGCTGCCGAGACCGCGTGGGCGCAGGGATTCCTCCAGGCCCTCGAACCGCACCGCGCCGGCAGTGTCTACGTCAACTTCCTGGACTCCGACGAGACGGACCGGATTCGAGAGGCGTACGGCGATCACCACTACCGGCGACTCGCTGAGGTGAAGGCCAAGTACGACCCCGACAACGCCTTCCATCACAACAAGAACATCCGGCCCGGTTGAGCAGCCGAGCGTCCTCGCAGCGCTAGGTTGATCCGCGGGGACAGGAGGTTGTCATGGAAACCCTGATCGGTATCGCCGTGCTGCTCGCCGGAATGGGCGTGCTCTGGCTCTGCTTTGCGATCGGCGTGTACTTCCTCACGCGGACGGGGCGGGAAGGTCTGCGGATCGCGCGGATGGAGGACCGGCGTCGGGAGCGACTCTCCGACGACGACTGACGGTCGGCTGGCGCGGTGTCAGCGGGCCGGCCCGGCGACGACGTTGCGCAGCGGCTCGCCGGACACGTAGCGGGTCAGCTGCTCACGTACGACTCTCGCGATTCGTGGCGGAAAGGCCGTCGACGCGCCGCCGCGATGTGGCGTGATCAGCAGGTTCGGCGCCGACCACAGCGGATGCCCGTCCGGCAGCGGCTCCGGGTCGGTGACGTCCAATGCCGCGCGCAGCCGGCCCGACCGTAGCTCGCCGAGCAGGGCGTCGGTGTCGACGATGGGACCGCGTGACACGTTGACCAGCAACCCGCCGTCCTTCATGTGTGCGAGGAAGTCGGCGTCGACGAGGCCGATGGTCTCGGGCGTCGCCGGGGTCATCAGCACCACGACGTCGGCCTGTGGCAGCAGCTCCGGCAACCGCTCAGCGGCCGCCACTCCTGGCCGCTCCCGACGGGCCACCCGGACCACCTCGCACTCGAACGGCGTCAGCCGGCTCTCCAGGGTGTGGCCGATCGAGCCGTAGCCCACGATCAGTACGGTCCGGTCGGCCAGTGAGTCGTCGAAGGTCTCGTACGTGATCCACTCGCCACGATCCTGCGCTCGTACGGCCGGCGGGATCCGGCGGTACGACGCGAGGATCAGCGTCATCGCGAGCTCCGCCGTTGACGTGTCGTGGACGCCGTCGGCATTGCACAGCGTCACGCCGTCGGGCACGTACGGCAGGAAGTTCTCGTAGCCGGCGGTCTGGGTCTGGACGCCCCGAACCGACGGCATGTCGCGGATCACCTCGATGACGCGGGGGTTACGCGCCATGTAGTCCGGGACGTAGAACTCCACCTCGGCAAGGGATTCCGGCTCCGTCGACGACTCCGAGTGGAAGACGTCGACCTTGACCCCGGCGGGCAACTCGCCGAGGAACTCGGCGGGGTCTTCCCACGGCAGCCAGACCCGCACCGTCAACCCGCTGTCGACGGGATGCCGGCGAGTGACTGCTCCAGATCGGCGTCGGTCAGCTCGTTGTCGACCATGTCGCCGGCGAGGTAGGCCGCGTACGCCGGCAGGTCGAGATGGGCATGCCCGCACAGCGCCGTGAGGATCACCTTCTCCTCGCCGGTCTCCTTGCACCGCAGCGCCTCCTGGACGCAGGCGGCCAGCGCATGCGTCGGCTCCGGCGCCGGGATGATGCCCTCGGCGCGGGCGAACCGCACCCCGGCCGCGAAGCACTCCTGCTGCCCGACCGCGATCGCCTCGACGAGACCGAGCTCGTAGACGTGCGACATCAGCGGCGACATGCCGTGGTAGCGCAGCCCACCGGCGTGGATCGGGTCCGGGATGAACTCGTGCCCGAGCGTGTGCATCTTGAGCAGCGGCGTGAGTCCGGCGGTGTCGCCGAAGTCGTAGGCATAGCGCCCGCGGGTCAGCGACGGACAGGCCGCCGGCTCGACGGCCCGGATCACCGGATCCATTCGGCCGGCCAGCTTCTCCCGCAGGAACGGGAACGTCAGCCCGCCGAAGTTCGACCCGCCGCCGGTGCAGCCGACGACCACATCGGGCATGTCACCGGCGAGCTCGAACTGCTTGAGCGCCTCCTCGCCGATGACCGTCTGATGCATCAGCACGTGGTTGAGCACGCTGCCCAGGGCATAGCGCGCGCTCGGATCGCCGGCCGCCATCTCGACCGCCTCGCTGATCGCGATGCCGAGGCTGCCGGTGGAGTCGGGATGCTCGGCGAGCACGGCCCGGCCGGACTGGGTGAGGTCCGACGGACTCGGATGTACGGTCGCGCCGAAGGTCTCCATCATGATCT
>JALDXR010000592.1:0-2740 GCA_032154865.1 Nocardioidaceae bacterium | reverse complement strand
CGCTCACCGGGGCGTCGCGGTCGGTGCCGATCTGTCTGACCTGGGCGAGCAGCTCGTTGACCAGCTCGGTGCGCTGGCGACCGAGCCGGCGCATCGTCTCCCCGTCGAGCTTGGAGCTCGCATCGCGCAGCTCGCGGCCGAGATCGAGCAGCGCCACCAGATCGTCGGTGTGCTCGCGGGAGAGCTGGTTGACCAGCCAGGCCGACGTGGTGGGCTTGACCAGGGCCTGGATGTCGGCGGCCAGCTCTCGATCGCCGGCCTCGCGAGCCTCCTTCGCCCGACCGTTGCGGGTCGCCACGAAGTCGCCGAGCGCGACGCCGTAGAGCTCCTGCGCGACCGAGTCGAGATCCACGGCCCCATTCTGCTCACAGACCCGACCGGGATCGGGCTCGACACCCGTATCGGCGACGCTGCCGGGCAGCGCGCGTCACCCGTTCTTGGCGAGGCCGTGGGGTTGATACCGCCGTACTGTGACCGGAGAGCGGTTGTGACCGGGAGGCGAGAATGGCGCACCAGGATGATCACAAGCCCCCACGACTTCCGCGGAAGCCGTACGAGGAGGAACTGCTACGGCTGCAGGGCGAGCTGGTCAAGTTGCAGGAGTGGGTGCGCACGGAGGGCACCCGCCTCGTCGTCGTGTTCGAGGGCCGGGACGCGGCCGGTAAGGGCAGCACGATCAAGCGCGTGACGCAGTATCTGAACCCCCGGGTCGCGCGGATCGTGGCGTTGCCGGCGCCGACCGAGCGGCAGCGGACGCAGTGGTACTTCCAGCGCTACGTCGAGCACCTCCCCGCCGCCGGCGAGATCGTGCTGTTCGACCGCAGCTGGTACAACCGGGCCGGCGTGGAGAAGGTCATGGGCTTCTGCAGCAAGGCCGAGTACCACCGATTTATGCACCAATGTCCGATCTTCGAGCGGCTCCTGGTCGAGGACGGCATTCTGCTCCGCAAGTACTGGTTCTCGGTGAGCGACGAGGAACAGGAGCGGCGCTTCCACTCCCGGCTGGACGACCCGATGCGACGTTGGAAGCTGTCGCCGATGGATCTGGAGTCGATCAGCCGCTGGGAGGACTACTCGCGGGCCAAGGACGAGATGTTCGTCCACACCGACATCCCTGAGGCGCCCTGGTACGTCGTCGAGAGCGAGGACAAGCGCCGGTCGCGGATCAACATGATCGCGCACCTGCTGTCGACCATTCCCTATCGCGAGGTACAGCGGCCGCCGCTCGAGTTGCCCGCGAGACCGAAGTCGTCGGGGTACGAGCGCACGCCGCGTGAGATGCAGACGGAGGTGCCGGACCATGCGGCGTCACTCGTGTGATCCCCGGGATGGCTACCGCGCCCGGCGTGCGAGCCGAGGTAGGGTGCCCCGCTCAGACGACATGATCCGGCCGCGAGAAGATGAGACAGAGCGATGAATGGAGGGATCGTGAACAAGCAGGATTCGCATAGCACGAGCATCCTCGAAGACTTGACGGAGCCCGAACCGCCGATCCAGGCGGATGTCGTGGTGCGTACCCGGGACTTCATCCAGGAGCTGGAGCGCGACAGCTGGCTACAGGCGGAGCGGCACGTCACCGCGTCGGGGTTCTGGCGAACCTACCAATGGGTCGTCGGCGGGATGTCCGCGGTTTTCGCCGCGATCGCCGCCGGCACTGCCTTCGCCGACTATCCGAACTACGCGGGCATCGCCGGCCTAGTCGCTGCCGCAACCGCCGCACTCGCGACGGCCCTGCGGCCCGGCGATCTCTCGGCCCAGCATCTCCAGTCGGCGACGTGGTACCACTCGCTTCAGCTGGCCGCTCGGGACGCGTGGGAGTTCGACCGGCCGTCGGATCCGGAGGAGTCCCGCAAGCAGCTTCGCGAGCTGGCCGACCGGTGGGCCGACATCACGAGCCAGAGTCCGAGAGTGCCGCGCCGGCTCTACCGGGTGTCGTCGCGCTATGCCGACAAGAAGGGCGCGAACTACTTCCCGAAGCCGCGGCTGGCGACCGGTCGCTGACCCGCACGAGCACCACCGTGTGAGGGTCCTCATGGCATCCCGCGTCGCCGGCGAGCGATACTCGTCGACATGACGCGCCTCGCCGCGACCGAAGGTCTGACCGACGTTCAGGAAGAGATCCTGAAGACGGTACGCGCCTTCGTCGACAACGAGATCCTGCCGGTCGCGACCGAGCTGGAGCACAAGGACGAATACCCCGCCGACATCGTCGACGGCCTCAAGGAGCTCGGCATCTTCGGGCTCACGATCCCGGAGGAGTACGGCGGTCTCGGGGAGTCGCTGCTGACGTACGCGCTCACGGTCGAGGAGATCTCTCGCGGCTGGATGAGCATCTCCGGCGTCATCAACACCCACTTCATCGTGGCGCACATGCTGATCCACCACGGCACCGACGAGCAGAAGCAGCGCTATCTGCCGCGAATGGCGACCGGCGAGGTGCGTGGCGCCTTCAGCATGTCGGAGCCCGGTTGCGGCTCCGATGTGAGTGCGATCAAGACCAAGGCGACTCGCCGCGACGACGGCTCGTACTCGATCGACGGCCAGAAGATGTGGCTGACCAACGGCGCGTCGGCGAACCTGGTCGCGACGCTGGTCAAGACCGACGAGGGAGCCGACTCGGTCTACAAGAACATGACGACCTTCCTGGTCGAGAAGGAGACCGGCTGCGGCGAGACGGCGCCCGGCCTCACGGGCCCGGGCAAGATCCAGAAGATGGGCTACAAGGGCGTCGACACCACCG
>JALDXR010000591.1:0-2753 GCA_032154865.1 Nocardioidaceae bacterium | reverse complement strand
ACGCGGTCGTGTTGCCGGGCGGCTTCTCCTACGGCGACTACCTGCGTTGTGGCGCGATCGCCCGCTTCGCCCCGGTGATGACCGAGGTCATCGCCGCCGCGCAGCAGGGCATGCCGGTGCTCGGCATCTGCAACGGCTTCCAGATTCTGTGCGAGTCGCACCTGCTTCCCGGTGCGCTGATCCGCAACGACGCACGCCGGTTCGTCTGTCGTGACCAGCGGCTGCGACTCGACAACGTCGAGACGGTGTGGACGTCCTCGTACGACGCCGGGCAGGAGGTCGTGATCCCGCTGAAGAGCGGCGAGGGCGGCTATGTCGCGGATGCCGACACGCTCGACGAGATCGAAGGCGAGGGACGGGTCGTGGCCCGATATCTCGACGGCAACCCGAACGGTGCGATGCGTGACATCGCCGGCGTCACCAACCAGCGCGGCAATGTCGTCGGCCTGATGCCGCACCCCGAGCACGCCGTGGACGACCTGTGCGGATCGGGCACCGACGGTCTCGGCTTCTTCTCGCCGGTCTTGACCGTCGCAGTCGGCTGAGTCGGCCGATGACAACCGCCGATCGCTCAACCGTCGACGGTGACCTGCCGTTCGTCGACTCCCACTCGGTGATCGTGTCGGCTCCCGCCCCGGCGGTCTGGCGGGCGCTTGGGTCGTGGTTCGGGCGACGGCGCCGGGTCGCCGGAGCCTATGCGCGCCTGGTAGCCGCCGATCCGCGACGGGCTTCGGGGCGGCTCTTCGACAAGGGTGCGACCGTGGCGGGCTTCGAGGTGACCGAGGCCGAGCCCGAGCGGTGGGTACGGCTCACCGGACGACATCGGTTCTCGCGGTACGCACTCGTCTTCACCGTGACGCCGTCGCCGGACGGCACCCTGCTCAGTGCCCAGACGTACGCGGAGTTCCCCGGACTGCTCGGCTCGGTCTATCGCCGCGTCGTCATCGGCTCCGGCGGCCATCGGGTGTTGGTCGGCCGCATGCTGCGCACCATCCGGGACCGTTCCGAGGCGTGAGTCCGTAAGGCAGCCGTCAGCCGGCGGCGACCAGGCCGACCGCGATCCCCGCGAACCCCAGTCCCACGCCCTGCCAGCGCGAGATGTGCTCGTGCAGCACGACTGCCGCCAGGATGACGGTGGTCGCGGGATAGAGCGACGTGAGGACGCTGGCGACGGTCAGCAGTCCGGATTGGGTGGCGAGCAGGAAGAGTACGGTCGCCGCTGCGCCGAGACCACCAGCGAGCGCCGCGTAGCCCGTGATCGGGGCGGGCAGCCGAAGCTGCTGCCGAAGCGCCAGCGCGATGCCGGTGAGGATGATGACCGCCGCGACGTCCATGACCGCCAACGGCGCGAGGCCGGCGTCTTCGGGCACCTGACCGAGGGCCACGAACAGCAGCCCGAAGCCCGCGCCGGCGGACAGTCCGTCGATGACGTCCTGCGACTGAGGACGGCAGTCCGACTTCGGCTCGCCGAGCACCTCGTCGTGCTCGCTGCCGCGAGCAACCAGCCAGATCGCCGGTAACGCGACGATCACCCCGACCCAGGTGGCGGTCGACGGGCGCTCGCCGGTCGCGACGCCGACCGCGACGGGCACGAGCGCGGCACCGACGGCCGACAGTGGCGCCACGACACTCATCCGGCCCCCGCCGAGGCCGCGATAGAGCATGCCGGTTCCGGCCCCGGCGCCGATGCCCGCGACAGCACCCCAGGCGAGGTCGCCGGCAGTCGGTGACCCACCGACGACGATGGCAACCGCGCCGACCCCGAAGGCCGCGGCGAGCTGCGAGATTGCCGCGATCGACCAGGCGCTGGCGCGTCGCGAGACCAGTCCGCCGACGAAGTCGGACAAGCCGTACGCCAGCGAGGCGGCAAGAGCAAAAACAACGGTCACCTATCGGACCCTAGCGAGATCGCGGCTCAGGTCGTTTCGGATCGCGTGTTGAGATCTCGTACGAAGAGCAGACAGACCGCCAAGCTGAGCAGCCCACCGGGCAGCGAGACCGAAAGCCACGCGGTGCCATCTCCTGTCAGGGTCTGCCCGGTGCCGACGACCAGCAGGCCGACCGCGATGAGGCCGAAGGTCGAAATGCCCGCGATGTCGAACCACCAGGCGGTCAGCGACCCGGGATCGTCGTCGACGAAGCGCCGTCGCAGCAGCCAGTGCACGGCGACGAACAGCAGGCCAAGAGTATTCAGCCCCTCCAGGTCTCCCACCGCAATGTGCCGATCGATGGCGATTTTCAGGAGATAGGGCTGCGCCAGCTGGACGAGCGAGCTGGCAATGATGGCCGCCAGCGCCACCGTCACCTGCAGCCAGTACGGCCGCAGATAGCCCAGCAGACGACGCATGAGCCGCGCGTCGTACGCCTTGCCGAGCACGTCTTCTTCGTGAAATCCGGACATGTTCAGGATGCCGCGAGCTCCTCTTCGAGCAGCTGCTTGCGGTAGAGCGCCGCGTAGAGCCCATCGTGCGCCACGAGCTCGTCGTGGCGGCCACGCTCGACGATTCGCCCTTGATCGAGCACGAGGATTTGATCGGCACCACGAACGGTCGAGATGCGATGCGAGACGATGAGCGACGTGCGTACCTCCATCACCTGGCGGAGCCGGCCGAGAATCTCTTCTTCCGTATACGTGTCCACGGCTGAAAACGCATCGTCCAGAATCAGGATGCTCGGATCGAGGATGACGGCGCGAGCGATGGCCGTACGCTGTTTCTGGCCGCCCGAGAGAGTAATCCCACGCTCCCCGACGA
>JALDXR010000590.1:0-2754 GCA_032154865.1 Nocardioidaceae bacterium | reverse complement strand
ACCAGGGAACTCGTGATCGCTGGTTTCTCCTGCGTGGCGCGCAGTTCGGCGGTGGCGAGTTGCAGCCGCTCGGCCTGGATCCGCGCCGCGCCCTCCTGCATCTGCGCTGCGTACGCTCGCTGGACGAACGCGATGAGGAGCAAGGCTGGGGCGAATCCCCAGCTCACCACGAATGTCAGGGCAGCGACGCTCGCGCCCAGGATGACCGCCCCGATCCAAGCGACGATATGAGAGCGAGGGACACGAACGGTCGCACGCCACTGCGCCTCAGTAGCGAAGGCAATCATGCTGCCGACGGCGAAATGCGATGTCGCTGCCACGACCAGTGCGCTGGCGGCAGCTGCCGTAGTCGTTCGAAGCGTGAGTTCGTCACTTCCTGGACCCGCGAGCACCCAGTAGGTCACTAGCCCCAGTCCGACGGCGAGGAGATACTGGCCGGCGTTGAAGATGGCCCGTTCTGGTGGCCGCCTGATGACCAGGCTTCCAGAGACGGAGGCAACCAATGTCGCTCCGGCCAGCTCGGCTGGCGAGAGTGCCATCAGCATCGGGACGAAAAGAACCTCGTCCATGTTCACGGACTCGATTGATCCGCGAAGCGCCCGAACCCGACTGGGGACGGTGTGGGAGAGGACGAGCAACGCGGCAATGCCCAGTTGGATCGCTAGTGATGTGTCAACCTGGGCACGGCCAGACCCAAGGATAAGCGGGCAAAACAGAAGCACTCCGGCGGCGAGGACCGCAGAGCTGATGATTAGCGTCTGACCACGTGTCGGCTGATGAATCGAGGATCCTCCAAAGTTGCTACCTCTCGATCATGCCCGAAATCGACGCGTTGTGGGCGCCTGGATGCCAAGCGCCGCGAAGCTATGCCGCGATGGCAGTCTCGTGGAGATCCCAGTTGCTGCCGTCCCAGTTGCTGCCGTCGGTTCGGGCGGCTGCGTGGAGATCCCAGTTGCTGCCGTCCCAGTTGCTGCCGTCGGTTCGGGCGGTCTCGTTAATGAAAAGTTCGGCCGCGATGTCGTTCTGCAGGGGTGTGTCAAGGGTGGCAAGGCGAATCATCTGAGGCCCTCTGCTTGTAGGCGTGCCACGGTGCGGTAGACGTGCCACGATGTGGGTGGCTGTTACTTCGTACTCACGCGGCCCGAGAGGCCGCGCTCGTTTTGAAGTCTTGCACCGTTGGTTAGGGCGTCGCCACTGCGCGCAACGTTCCGAGCCGTGAGTACCTTTTGCCGGTACTGCACGCTGCGGGGCGCTCACAGAGGGTGACAGATGTGGGCGCGACGGACCTGCCGACGAGCCGGCAGTGGTTCGGGCATCGCTACCCACGCACTCCAGAAGAGTGCGCGATTGGCCCCGGCGATACGTGTCAACGTTGTCAAGCAGAGACTTCTCGGCCTTGTCCTTGATGTCCGGTGTGCCCCGCCACGATCTGGCCGTTTCTGGGCTAATCGGCCCTGCTGAAAGGGCCTCTCGACGTGGTACAAGGATGATGTCTTGAGGTCGGGAGCCGTCATGTCCGAACAGTTGATCGTCAAGAATCCGATGACCTCCCAGCAGCGCAAGCTCGTCGGCTGCTACCTCATCGTCTTCGGCGCCCTGCTGGTCGCGGTGTCGCCGTGGGTCTGGGCGCTGGCCTGGTCCGCGAACGAGTCGGGCGAGGTCACGAGCCACTTCTTCGGTCTCGAGTTCACTGTCTCCGCGCCGTCGACCCTGGTCGCGATGGTGGCTCTGATGGCCCTGATCGGCAGCGTCACGGTCATGACGCTGGTCTTCGCGGCCCGGGCCGGACACGACACCCTGGAACAGGCGTACCTGTGGTGGTATCTGACTCGACCGGTGTCGGCGGCCGGGCTCGGAATCCTGCTCTACATGCTCGTCGTCGCCGGCTTCTTCAACCTCGGCTCGATCGAGGGCGGGTCGGAGGGCGCACTCGTCGTCGCGGCCGCACTGGGTGGACTGGCCGGGCTGTTCACCGACCAGGTGGTCGACAAGGTGCGCGCCGTCCTGGGTCTGCGGCGGTTCGACCGGGGGACGGCGAAGCGCGGTGCTGCCCGGGACGACGACGCCGGTCTGGCGATTCTCGACGACGCCCGCAGGGCCGAGTAGTCGACGCGGTGTCAGCCCGGTAGCCGGTCGACGGCCGCCTTCACGAGCTCGTCGGACGGCTGGTCGAAGCCGATGACGATGCCGTTCTCGTCCGGCTCGAGCGGTTCGAGCGTGGCCTCCTGCGAGGCGACCAGGCCGGCGGGCATGAAGTGGGAGTGCCGATGGGCGGACCGCTGCCGGGCAAGTGCCGGATCACCGTCGAGATGGACGAAGACGACGTCTGGCGCTCCGGAGCGCAGGATGTCGCGGTAGCGCCGTCGCAGGGCGGAGCAGCTCACGACGCCGCCGGTGACCTCGTGCTCGGCGAGCCAGTCGGCGACGGCCCGCAGCCACGGCAGTCGATCGGCGTCGGTCAGCGGCCGGCCGACCGACATCTTGGCGACGTTGGCCGCGGTGTGGAAGTCGTCACCGTCGGCGTAGGGCACGCCGAGGTGTCGCGCCACGGCGGCACCGACTGTGGACTTGCCGGAGCCGGAGATGCCCATCACGACGATCGGACGCACGGGATCAGGCTAGGGCGCTGGGGCCGCGGCGGCGACGGCATTGTCCACAGGCGCGAGTACGGCGGGGTTGTCCACAGGGCCTTCTGGCGGAGTGGCGGGGTGGTCCCGGTGTACGTAGGTTCGAACACGTGATCGAGGACGAGGT
>JALDXR010000107.1:0-9110 GCA_032154865.1 Nocardioidaceae bacterium | reverse complement strand
AGCCGGGCCAGCGCCTCCTCATCGGACCCGTTCAGTTCACGAACGGTGACCACCTTGCGCCGCTCGCCGTCGATCTCGACGCCGTACGAGAGCATCGTCACCCCCGGCTGGGGCAGCTCGATCAGCGGCATGTCCGGGCGGCCGGCCTCGGTGAGGGCCTCGACGAAGGAGGCGCGCTGGGATTCGTCGAAGTTCTCGACGTCAGCTTCCTCCGCTTCCCCGTTCAGTTCAGGGTCGTAGATGTCTTGGGTCATGGTTGCTCCGGTGTATGGGGGTTCAGAAGATCAGAGCGGGAAGTCGTTGGTGGCGTTCTCGCCGAACAGCGGCCACCATCCCTCGTGATGGATCGACATGGTCGAGACCATGATCGAGTTGTCACCGGCGTTGAGGTCGTTGAACTGCACCGAGCCCGGCCAGGCGTTGTACACCTTGAGCCGCATGCCGACCTTCTGCGGGCCCTTGGTCACCGGGTGGCCGAGGACAGCGATGATGATGTTGCAGCGGAAGTCCTCGTTCCAGCGGGTGTTGCCCTTGCCACTGATGACGGAGAACACGTGACGGAACCACTCGTAGCCGGCGTTCTTGTTCTCCATGAAGATGCCGTTGACGAAGCTGAGCGGTGAGAACTCGGACTGGCCGGGCATCTTGCGCGTCGTCGTGTTGTCCCCGCCCTCGCGGTAGGGGATCATGTCGGTCTGCACGCCGAACCCGCCGATGGAGATGAACCCCATCGTGGCGAACACGTCCCGCACGTTCTCGTTGCCGACGAAGTGCGCCCGGAACTTGAAATTCCTCAGTGGGTCGCGGTTCGCCGGCTTGGTGGTGATGGCGATCGGGAAGGTATCGAACTTGGCCATGTCTCCTCCTCAGAGTGTCTCGACGGCGACGGTGCTGCCGCCGTCGTACTGACCGATGGTGATCACGACGAACTCGGCGGGCGCCGTGAGGGCAACGCCGACCTCGACGTTGACCTGACCTTGCTCGATCATGTTCGGTGTGTTGATGGTGGCATCGCAGGTGACATAGAACGCCTGGTCGGCTTCCGCACCCTTGAGCCCGCCGTCCTGCCAGAAGCTGGCGAGGTAGCCCGAGCACACCGCCTGCAGCCGCTCCCACAGCCGCTCGTCGTTGGGCTCGAAGACGGCGAACTCGGTGAGCTGCTTGAGGTTGCTCCCGATCTCGATCAGCGACCGCCGGTTGGCGATGTACTTGTCGAGACCGAACTTCTTCAGCGTGCGGCCGCCCATGATGGCGAACCCGGCCTGGCCCGTCGAGCGTCCGTTGACGAAGCGGATGGCGTTGACATGGCCGTTGTTGAGCAGCGTCAGATCCTTGTCGGTGAGCTTGCGTTCCGAGGCGCTGGCACCGGAGATGACGATCGCCGCCCCCGCCGGCGTACGCCACGCTCCGTAGGCGGCGTCGGTCGACAGGAAGGATCCGACCACGGCACCGCCCGGAGGATGGAGCGCCGTCCGCCCGCCGGCGGAGCCGAGCGCCGGCATGTAGACCCACGGGTAGTAGACGGCGGCGAAGCTCGGCACCGAGGTCCCGAGCCCCCCGAGCGCCAGCGTCGTGTTGGCGTACTCCTCGGCCTGTGCCGGCGAGTAGTTGGGCGGGGTGTCGACCACCACGAACGTCGTCTGCTGTCCGGTGGCGGCAGTGACGGTGTTCTTGACGATCTGAGGGTCGGTCATGTTGGGCAGATTCAGGATCAACGGCTGGTCGATCTCGTTGAGCAGTGCGACGGCGGTGGCGTAGGCCTCAGAGGCGTTGTAGGGCGTGGTGTACGTCCCATCGATCCCGCCGGCGAAGGCGGTGCCGCCGGCCGGTCCGGGGAACGGCTTCACCGTCGGTGTGTCCGGGTTCCAGGACTGCCCGGAGAAGGTCACGTACACCGACCCGGCGATGCTCGGCACGTTGGCGATCGAGTAGAGGTACCGGGAGTCGTTCGGGATGAGCGAGACGTCGAGCCATTGGTCGATCAGGAACTCGGTGTTGCGCTTGTCCTTGTCGAACGCCGGCTCGGTGGACGGGTACTTGAACAACGCCACGTCGAAGCGACCCTGGGCCTTGTCGCGTGCCGTCACGACGAGCTTCAGATCATTGCCCCACACACCAGGGTTCGAGGCCGTGGCCCTGAACACGATCTTGTTGTCGTCGCCGGGCACCGTCGGTGTGCCGACGAGAGTGTCGTCGTACACCTTGATCGAGGACGTCGCCGCTCCCGTGCCTTCGATGCGCACGATCGCCGCCGTGTTGCCGCCGTTCGAGTAGAAGTCATTGACGGCGTTATGCAGGTCGGTGTAGTTCGTCCCGTACAGCCGGGAGAACTCGGCCCAGGAGTTGACCAGAGTCGCGCCGAGCGGACCCTGGTGTGAACGACCGATGAACGCACCCAGCGTAGAGAGCACCCCGGCCGGCGCTGCGCCAGGCTGGAACGCCTTCTCCACTGTCTGGACGCCCGGATAGTAGAGGTCCGTAGGCATGTGTCCTTCTCTCAGAGGAGTTGTTCAATGACAGTGAGCATTCAGGGAGTAGGAGCGTTGTGCTCCCACCGACCCATCTCTTCTTCTCCGGGGATGGTCTTGACGACACCGACCAGCTTCAGGACCTTCCAGAAGGCGATCGGGTTGTCGGGTGGAAGGTGTGCCGACACAACGACGTGGAAGATCTTGCGGAAGATCCGGTTCGTGCTGTCGCCACCTTCGTTGTAGTTGGCGGTCCCCCAGTCGACGAGGTCCAACCAACGGTCGGACTCGTCAGCTGGGACGTGGAGCCAGCCCCACCGGTGCGGCGTGAACGACGTACCGAGCAGGATCCTGGTGATCTCCAGATCGTGACGTCCGGTGCGGGCGTGGGAGGCGATCTGGAAGTGGAGGTTGTAGGGATGCCAGTTGATGGCCTCGGGGAACTGACGGGCATCGTCGTAGTTGAGCCCGTAGGCATCGGAGTACTCGGCGAACGTGGCGAACTCACTCGGCCAGTAGTCGCTGGGGATCAGCTGCGCCGAGTGAGCCCGGTCGGCGGCGAACTCAACGTCGATGAGATCGATCGTGATGAACGGGTACTGCCGATTGCGCTCCGCTATCGGGTAGCTCCAGTAGGTGTGGACGCGCCGGCGTCCGTCGGCGCCTTTCGGGTCGGACACGTAGATGTTGCTCAACTTCGCCTTGAGCGCCTCTTCCTCCGCGAGTATGAAGCCGCGGTCGATGACGGTGTCAGTTGCCACCGAGCACCTTCGACATCTCCCGGGAGCCCTGGATGGCTGAGCGGATGATGGCCTGACGGATGACCGGGTTGGGCGGAGTGTCGGCGTCCCCGTACTCGGCGGCGTACTGCTCCTCGTCGAGCGGGACGTCGAAGAACACGCCCCGGCCGAAGATGAGCCCGCCCTTGGCGAACTGTGTCTGGGCGGCGACGTCGCGCCCGGCGGCGTCGATCAGCCTCTCCTCCAGCACGTCAGCTCCAGCCCGGATCGCCTCGGTGAACAGGTTCAGGGTCTCCTTGTTGTCCCAACCCCAGGCGGCCATCGCGATGAAGTCGTCGTTGAACTGAAAGAGATCCACTCGGTCTCCAGGCTGGGCGGTTGTGGAGCCAGGCGCTTCCCTGGTCTCGACTGCGAGCGTAGTTCGCGGGGCCCGAGCCGGGCGGTTACGACGACTGCGGCGGAGTGATCGTGCCGACGATGATCTCGTGCCCGCCGCCGTAGTCGGTAAAGGCGTCCTCGTCCTGCTCGTCATCGGTGCCGAGGGCCCCGCCGGTGTGGAACGCCTGCTCCCTCATCAAGGACCCGAGTACGCCGGCGAGATCGCCCGGGATGTTGTCGAAGATGAAGTCCTCGTCCGGCGACACCCGCTCACACTCCACACCGATGATGACCGAGTGACCGCCCATGCGGCCGCGGATCTGGAAGCTGTTCACCGTCCACAGCGTGCGGTGGTAGAGCACGATGTCGTTCTGGTGGCGCTCGGAGTCGAGTACGTCGGAGACGCCGGCGCGTCGGAGCTGGGCGATGTCAACGGCGAACCGCAGAGTGGGCGAGTAACGCCCGCCCTCGGGCGGATTGGTCTCGTCGTCCTCGTTCTCGATGACCCAGAGCACGGGCACGCCAACCCCCTTGGCGTAGGTGCGCCCGCCCTCCTCGAAGACCGACCCGAACCGACTGTTCTCGGCGTCGAACTCGTACCACAGGACTCCTTCTCCGAGCGTCGACTGGTACCACTCGAACCCGACCCGTCGGATCTCGGCCAGCTCGCGTCGTGTGTCCATCAGTCCCCCAGCACCCGTCGCTGCGCCTGGCGGGTGCGTTCGGTATCACCGGGCAGCGGGTACCGACGGGCGAACTGTGCTCCCTCCTCGGACAGCGCCGTGGAGTGCGAGAGATTGACGTTGCGCGGGTCACGCATGGCGTGAGCCAGCATGGCACCGGCGAGCCCTTTGCCGCGGTATCCCTTGCGCACCTCGACCTTCATGATCTCCCGGTGGCCCTCGGGCGAGCCGGTGCCGCCGCCCCACACGGCAAGCCCGCCGGCGAGGCTCTTCACCGCCCGACCGCCGGGGAGGATCTCGTCCGGTGGCCCGAGCTTGCGTGCCGTCACCCCGAGAGCGTTGCGCTCCAACTGGAACCGGTGCTTCGAGCCCCTCGGTTGGTACAGAGCGGTGTCTTCGTACTCGTCGCGACGATCACCGAAGGCGCCGAACTGGAACCCGAGGTGCTCGTCAGCGGGCATCAGATCGCTCGCACCAGGAAGACGACAAGTAGGACAAGAACGATGATCACCAGAACAGTGACAATGGTGTTGGGCATAACTACCCCTGACGTACGGGAACGATGGTGTACCCGACGCCCCGGTTCGACTCCTTGCGCCGGCGAGCTTCAGCCTGAGCACTGGAGGTGTGCATCGAGACGACCGACGAGACCGGCCCCTCCTCGGGCAGGGCCTTCAGGTCCCGTTGCGCCTTCTTCAAGCGATTGACGTAGGCCGGGTTGTCGTCGATGTTCTCGATCGTATGCGTCAGCTGAGCGATCTCGTTGTTCAACCCGGCGCGCACGCCGGCGGAGTCCGTCGTGTGAATCACAGCGTGGGTGTACTCGGTGTCCGACTTGCGACCCAGCTCCTGCCCGTGGGCGGTGCGAACAATGTTGTTGTACCTAGGCATGGCGCAAGCGTACCCCCTTATTCATCAAGACTGATACCCCTCAGCCTTGCCCCGATGAACTCGTCGAGCCAGACTCTCAGCGGCGACCTGGGCCCGGTAGCTGGTCTTGAACGGGCCGGCCTCGAAAGTGTTCTGCTCGATCTCGCCACCACGGCCGAAAGCCCGAGGCTCCCAGTAATGCTCCTGCACTTCGGCGGTGTGGCCCTTCTCGCCCTTCCACACAGCGGCCTCGATGCCCTCATCCTGGTGGCTTTCACCCATGTTGTAGTCGTAAACACTGGTGACCTCGCCCAGAGGACCATGCATGTACCAAGTGCTGAGGCCCTTCCAGCCCGGACGCACCGGTACCCGAGACGGGTTGTTTCGTTCGTCCTTACCTCGTGCCATCAGTACTCCCGTCCGATCTCGGCTTCTTCGGTTTCGTCGCGCAGCCGACTGGCGAGGAGACGGTGGTGGCCCTCCTCGATCCAGCGATGCCCGCGCCTGGAGTGGTACACCTGCACCGGATGGTCCGCCGGCCCGCGCTCCTCGGCCAACAGGCGAGCCAGGGTGGGCCCGTGCACGTGCTGCTGGGCGGAGTGCAGCACCTCGGAAGGGTCGATGTGCTCGACCTCGGTCTCGCCAGTGCGCCAGTCAGGTTCATAGACGATGTTCCCCTCGGACCGACCGAGGTGCGGCGCCGAGTACGGGGTCCACATGCGAATGTTGGCCTTGCGGAAGATCTGCCGCGCTCCCTCACCGAAGATGAACCCTCGCTCGTCGCTGTGCTCGGCGAACTGGTCGAGGTTCAGGACCATTCAGTCGTCACCCCAGTAGTCGCCGTACTTCCAGGCCAACTCGTCTTCGACACGACTGCCGATGACATCCCGGAAGCGATGCGTCTTGACATGCTCGATGGCTTCGGCATTATGGATGAGCCCGAGGAAGTGGGAGCTGTCTCGACCCTTGCGAAACAGCGTCACGTCGACACCCGTGTTCTTGATGTGCTCCAGCTCCTCGTCGGGTAGGACACCGTCCATGTGCGGAGTGTTGGTGTAGTGAACCTTGGCCCCCGGCTTCAGACGGAACTCCATCACCCGGCCAGCCTGAGCGACCTCCCGGGACTCGTTGGGATCATCGGTGTTGTAGAAGTCGTCGAACGCCTTCTCCTTTGGGAAGTCCTGGATGTCGGTGTCGAAATGCAGCGGACGCTCGTGGGTGACGTTCATCGGCATGGTGCGTTCGGTACGACGACCCTGCGGGTCCTGCGTGATCCACGGCCACGCCGTCCCGTGGAACATGCGGAACTGCTCGCCGAGGTGCTCTTCGTCGTTGGCCGGCATCACTCACCGCGGTCTCTGCTTGAGCATGTCGTTGTGCGCTGACTTCGCCGCCCGACGCACATGCGTCTTCATCTTCGCCGGCGTGGCGTCATGCACCATCTCGGAGCCCACCGTGCGGTAGTACGACCCGGACTCGTCCCGCTCCTCGTGGGGGCCGTGCACGACACGCACCATCCAGTCCCGGCTGTTGATCTGCTCGGCCTGGGCCCGAATCGAGTGGGGCTCACTTCCTACACGATCAGTGACGTTGATGTCGGCGATCCACTTCTTGCGCCCGGTGTTGTAGTCGTTGGCGTCCCACACGTTGACGGCGGCTTGGTCAGGATGAAGTGCCATCAGCTCACTCCTAGCGCTACAACAAAGCCGACATTGATCTTGGCCTGACCGGACGTCGGGAGCGCGCCACTGCCTGACTTCCACGTCACCGGAATCTGAGCGTTGGTGGCGTTGAACGTCGCCGGACCGGCCACGAGGAACCAGTGGAGGACGGCAGCGTTGTCCCAGTCACCAATGCGGATCGACGACCCGACATTGAGCAGCTGCATGGCAGGTGAACGGTCAGCCCCGTCAAAGTCGATCTTACGCACGTCGATCATCGTCGCCTGTGATGGATCGGAGTTGTCCAGCCGCAACTGACCTGATGCCGTCGCCGGAGGAGCACCGCCGTTGAACGACCAGGGGTAGCTGTTGAAGATGTAGTCGGGCCTGCTCTCCAGGTCGACGATCCGCGTCTCCAGATGCGCCAGATAGGCGTTGAGGTCGTCGCCCCAGTCCTCGGTCCCGGGTTCAGGAGGCTCGATGGGCTCGACAGTCACGACATACCTCCGTAGAGCCCGGCTCCATAGGGGCCGGCGCCGTAAACGCCACCGGTGGTGGGCTCCTCAGGCTCCCACGCCTCGGGCGGCTCGGCGAAGCCGGTGACAACGCGAGCCGGGACGAAGTCCGGCGGCGGTGTCGTCGGGTAGTTGGTCGGGTTGGGCGGGAACATGCGTAGCGGGCGCGCTGCGTCGTCCCATTCACGGGACTTGTAGATGGGCACGAGCCGCCCGGTGGTGCGGCTGACTCGGCGGAGACGGAACATCTCAGCCCGATCCAGACCGATGTTCAACATCGCTGCCTTCGACTTGTACTTGCTGGCGAGCCCGTTGGGGGAGAACAGCAGGTCCTCCATCTGCCGGTACCGCTGGGTCGCCGGCACCGAGATCGCTTCCGGGGTCGAAATGTCGATGTCGCGGGCGAACTCGATCAGCTGCGACCACAGTGCCTCGACAGCCGAGCCGAGGGCGATGACGTCGGCCTCGACGTCACCGACCGACGAGAGTACGAACTCGGGCCGGTGGTACTGGTGCTCGGCGACGATGTTCTCGACGAAGAAGACGAGGTCCTCATCAGTGACCCAGGTGTAGTAGTAGCCCTCAACGTTGATGTAGGTGTCAGGCTGGAAGCCGGGCGTGATCGGCGCCGTGATCCGCAGAAGTCCGTTGCGCTCGTCGAGCTGATAGCCGAACACAGTGTCAGTGGCTGCGGCGTTGGGCTGCCCCTCGAACACCGTCGTGCCGGAGACAGCGGTGACATAGAGCCCGGCCGGCGAGATGTTGGGGTGCGGGAGCTGGAACGTGCGCGACCCGTCCTGGCGTGACACGGTGGCCTGGAAGTACTTCTTGTGGTCGCGCATGTAGGTGCGGGACGTGGCCATCAGCGACTCGATGCTGGGCATCAGTCCTCCCACCCGAACAGCGCGGTGAACTGCTCCAGGTCGACCATGCTCCGCGGCGCCCCGGTGACACTGGGCGCATCGTCGATGGGATCATCAGCGGCGGTCGTCGTTGTCGGCATCGTCGCCCCCGGCGTCATCTGCGCCATGGTCCAGAAGCGTTCCTCGGGGGCGGCCATCGCTCTAGAGCTTCACATAAATGTAGAAGAAGTGGGTCGGCTGGTACAGCGAGAACGCATCGCCGCCACCAGTGTCATTGATCGTGATCCCGGTCCTGGCGCTCCTGTCGAAGCTGGTGGACTCGGTGTAGATGTGCTCCAGCGCCGAGTCCGACGGGACCGGGTGACGGTTGTTGTGGAACTGCCACGGCATGACGTAGGCGTACGGCCCGGCCTGGGGATGCTCGTGTTTGGGGTCATTGACCTTGTGCGAGTGCGGAGGCAGGTGGGCAACCTCCAGCTTCATCCAGTCCGCACCCTTCTCGGTGAAAGCGGGACTGTCGCCGCTGCCGCGACCAGCCATCGTCCGCCCACGCAGGTTCGGCAACAGGACCTGACCGGGCTGAGATCCGTACTGAGAGCCGACCAACGCCGCCAACTCGGCGGTGGCGCCGGTCGTGTTGATCCACTGACCGTGGGGCTCGATGAACCCCGCCGGCGGCGACGTCGCCAGCGAGTAGATGAGCGTGCCGCATGGCAGTGCCGACTCATTGTCGATGAAGACACGAAGTGACACCCAGTCGGTCTTGGTGTTGTCCGAGCCGCCCTTCTGCCAGATCCCCAGGCTCGTCCCACCGTTGTTGCGGGAGATGAAGAGATCGCCCTTGTCGCCAACGACAGTGTTGTTGGGGTTCCCTGTGCCCCACTTGAAGTTGCTGAAGTTGATCTGACCGAGACCGTTGATCCAGCCCGTCT
>JALDXR010000106.1:0-9145 GCA_032154865.1 Nocardioidaceae bacterium | reverse complement strand
TCGTGAACCCGGTTGGTCAGACCGCCACGCGGCGACGGGCCCGATGGCGACGGACCGCGTCCCGGTTGGCGCAGGCCGGCGAGCAGTAGCGCTGCCGTCCGTTGCGGGATACGTCGACAATCACGCCGTCGCAGTCGGCGGCGGCGCAGCGCCCGAGCCGATGCGTCCCCCGGCCGGCCAGGTGCAGCGCGGTTCCGACGGTGACGAGCGCCGCAACCACCCGGCCCAGGGGCAGCTGTGGATCTCGGTAGTGCATGTGCCAGCCGGTCCCGGCATGGTCGGTGAGTCGGGGGTACGCCGCATACTCACGCAGCAAGGCGTTCAGCCGCTCGGCTCGCTCGCGGTCGGTCGTCGCGTCGACGACGGTCAGCCACCGCGCGAGGACTGTACGCACCAGCTCGACGTCGGCCTTGGTCGCCCGGCGATCGATGACGACGTCGGCCCGGCGACACTCCGACTCGAGATCGGCCGGGGTCGACGGCCGCAATCGATGCAACGCCACGGCCAGCTGCACCGCGTCGGCGCCGTAAGGATTGAGATGCACACACCCATTACAGCACAGCGGTACCCAGAGCTCCCAGTGGACGGCTAGGGGTTGATCGCCGCCGCGAGCCGGTTGGCCTCGGCCTGGGTGAAGTCGGCGCTGATGTCGATCTCGCCGCCGGGGACCGGGCCTTGCACCGCCGGCGCCGAGATCACCACGTCGTCGACGACCACGGCGAGTTGCGGATCCCCCGGGCCGGGCTCGTTGGCGAGCGCACGTGTCACGGCCTCGAACTTGGTGGCGCCGGCGTCCGACAGGGTGATGCCGACGACGAACTCGCCGTAGTCGCTGAGCCGGGACTCCGCGTCGACGATGTCCCGCGTATGCAGTACCACCGGTCCGAGCCGGTAGGCCTCCATGCCGTTCGCGCCGCACCAGGCCCCGTCAGAGCCGCAGTGCTTCGCCCGTGGGATGACGTCGATCACCGGGCGAATCTCGATCGTGGACGGCGGCCGCCCGGTGTCGGCCAGCTGGCTCGGCGGCGCCTGACTGCCGTCCGACGATCCGGCCCCGCCATTGTCGCCGTTACCGCTGCCCTTGCCGTTGGCGCTTCCGCCGCCGGAGTCGGCTGCGTCGTTGTTGTTGGCGCCCGACTTCGACCCGCTGGCGTTGTCATTGGAACCGTTGTCGGAACCGTCGCCTCCGGTGAGCACCATCGCGGACCCCGCGACCAGAGCCAGGACCAGGGCGACTCCGGCCACGATGATGGCCACCCCGAGCCATGGCCGGGGTCCCTGATTGAAATCCGGACTGGTCATACCTCTTCACGCTACTGCGCAAATCCGCCCCCGTGGGAATCGACATCGCGGGGCCTGGCACCCCGCGATGTCGATTCCTCCGATCTCAGGCCGGTGCGCCCACCTTGTCCCGGCTCGACTCGTCGGCGAACGGGTCGTCCGGCCCCGGCAGGAACTGCTCCGACCGGCCCTCGACATGGAGCTGAGGGAGTCGCCGGTCGATCGACTTCGGCAGCCACCAGTTGAACCGGCCCAGCAGGTGCATGACCGCGGGGACCAGCAGCATCCGGACGACGGTCGCGTCGACCAGGATGGCCGTCGCCATGCCGAGGCCGATCACCTTGAGGATGATGTCCGGACTCGGGACGAACGCCGCGAACACCGCGATCATGATCGCCGCCGCTGCCGTGATGACCCGGCCGGTTCCGGCCAGCCCGTCGCCGACGGCACGCGCGTTGTCGCGAGTACGGGTCCAGACCTCACGCATCCGGCTGATCAGGAACACCTCGTAGTCCATCGACAGCCCGAACAGGACCGCGAAGACGATCACCGGCACGAACCCTGGCATCGGCGTCTCGGTATCGATGCCGAGCAGCTGGCCGGCCCAACCGCCCTCGAGCACGTACGCCATCACGCCGTACGCCGCCGCGACCGACAGCAGGTTCATCGCCGCGGCCGTGAGCGGGATGACGATGCTCCGGAACGAGAGGAACAGCAGCAGCATCGACAAGGCGATGACGCCGGCGATCAGGTACGGCAGTCGGCTGGACACGTTCTCGTTGGCGTCGATGTTGGTCGCCGTGACCCCACCGACGTGCGCCTCGAGGTTGCTGCCGTCGGTCGCCGCCGGGATGACGTCGTCGCGCAGCGTGTGGACGAGGTCCTCGGTGGCCAGATCCTGCGGCCCGGTCGTCGGGATCACCGTGATCATCGCCGCGTCGCCCTCGGCATTCAGCTGAGCCGGCAGCGCGGCCGCGACACCAGGAGTCTCGCCGATCTGATTGTCGAGCCGCTGAACCGCCGCCCCGTCATTCGGACCGGACAGCTCCGCCGCGACCAGCAGCGGTCCGTTGGCGCCGGCGCCGAAACTCTCGGACACCATGTCGTACGCCTGGCGTGACGACTTGTCGGCCGCGTCGTTGCCCGCGTCGGGGAAGCCGTAACGCACCCCGAGGAACGGCGCCGCCAGGGCGAGCAGCAGTCCGACGCCGACGAACGTGGCGAGGATGCTGTGGCGGTTGACCAGTCGGCTCCAGCCGGCCCACGCCCGGGTCGGGACGAGGTGTCCGCCATCGGCGACCTCGACAGCCTGCCGGCGGCCGAGTGGGAGTCGGAGCCGGTCGACCCAGCGCCCGAAGTAGCCCAGGAGCGCGGGGAGCAAGGTGACGGCGGCCGCCATGACGATGAACACCGCGACGATCGTGACGATCGCAGCACCTCGCATGAACGACAGGCCCATGGCGAACAGGCCGAGCATGCTCACGACGACGGTGCTGCCCGCGACCAGGACGGCCCGCCCGGCGGTGTCGAGTGTCGCGACGGTGGACTGTTCGGGGTCGAGTCCGACGGCGCGCCACTCCCGGAACCGGGTCACCATCAGCAACGTGTAGTCGATGCCGAGGGCGATGCCCATCATGGTCGCGAGCGCGGTCGACCAGTCGGGTACGTCGGTGAGGGCGGCGATCACGCCGGTGAGCGTGCCGCTGACGGCAAGACCGGCCAGCGCAACGCCGAGTGGCAGACCGGCGGCCACGACGGTGCCGAAGGTGACCAGCAGGATCAGCGCTGCGACAACCAGCGCGATCATCTCGGAGCCGACCTCCCCCTGCTCGGCCTGCTGAATGGTCTGGCCACCGAGCGCGACCTCGAGGCCGGGGCGTTCGGCGTCGTCGGCCGCGGCCAGCAGCTTGTCGGTGTCCTCGACGGGCATGTCGACGGGATTGACGACGTCGAGGTTGAGCCGGGCGATCAGCGTCCGGCCGTCCTCGGCGATCCCGCCTGGTGTGGTGTACGGGTCGTCGACCGCCGCGACGTGCGGCAGCCCGCGAAGCTCGTCGAGCATCGCGGTGACGTCGGACCGTACGCCAGGCGCGGTCACCGCGTCGTCGGCGCGAACCACCACGTCCACGGTGTCGCCGGACTGAGCCGGGAAGCGGTTCTCCAGCAGGTCCTGTGCCTGTTTGGAGTCCGACCCGGGTGTCGAGTAGTCGGCGTTGAAGTCACCGGCGAACGCGGCGGACAGTCCAATCGCCACGGCCAGCGCGGCGATCCAGCCGAGGACGACGCGGCCGCGGTGGCGGAACGCGGCGCCCGCGAGCCGGCCGAGTGGGCCGGGCCGGGCCCGAGCGGCCTGGTCGCCGTCTCGGGTGCGGGTTGAGAGAGACATCGGATACCCCTAAGCGAACGAGAAAGACCTTGATGATCGTGACTGGAAGTCATTTCAGTTACGACGATTAGCAAACCCGAGGTATCGTTACTTGTCAAGCGACTTAACTTCTGTGACGATGATTTACGTCACGTTCACCGAGGAAGGTGTGGAGAACCCGTGTCAGTCATGTCCGGCAAGTCCGAGACGTCTGCGGCGCCGACCCGGCGGGAGCGCGTCCGGGCGGCCACCATCGAGGAGATCAAGGCGACGGCCCTACGCCTGATGCACGAGCAGGGCTCGGCCGACCTGCGGTTCTCCGACATCGCACGCGAGATGGGGATGACGGCGCCGGCGCTCTATCGCTACTTCTCCGACCGCGACGAGTTGCTGTCGGCCCTCATCGCCGACGCCTACAACGACCTCGCCGACGCGGTCGAGACGGCCCGTCAAGGCGTACCCGCCGATGACCCGACCGGCCGTTGGTATGCCGTGTCGCAGGCGTTCCGCTCCTGGGCCAATCAAGAGCCGCAGCAGTTCGCCCTGATCTTCGGCGCACCCGTTCCGGGATTCGTGACTCCGCAGGAGGGGCCGGTCGCCGAGGCCTGCACCCGGGCGATCACCGGGCTCAAGGCGTTCTTCGTCGAGGCCCACGAGCAGGGCAAGCTCGGTCCGCCGCTGATCCGCGACGTCGACGATTCGCTGCGGCGCCACTTCGGGCAGAAGATGGAAGGCCTCCACGGTGAGGATCACGACCTCCCGCCGGAGACGTTCCAGGCCCTGCTGAGCTGCTGGGCCAGCCTCTACGGCTTCACCAGCCTCGAGGCGTACGGGCACCTGCACTTCCTCGACGACGAGGCGCGGGATGCGCTGTTCGCCTGCAACATGCGGCTGGCCGCGATCTACTCGGGATTGCCGGCCGACTGAGCCGATCGGGAGACGAGTCCGAGCACCCGAAGCGCCGCGTGGAGCTCCGGAACGTCGAGCATCGTGATGCCCGAGACCGGTCGGTGCCGCTCGGGGTGTGGACCGAGATCTGACGGCACCAGGGCGTGGGTGAATCCCAGCCGGGCCGCCTCGCCGACCCGCTGCGACAGGCTCGGAACCCGGCGCACCTCGCCCGCGAGTCCCACCTCGCCCATCGCCACCAGACGGTGCGGCGGCACCGTGTTGCTGACCGCCGAGGCCACCGCGATCGCGACGGCGAGGTCGGCGGTCGGATCGGTCAGCCGGGCCCCGCCGACGGTCGACACGTAGACCTCCGAGCCACCGACCCGGATCCCGGCCCGACGCTCCAAGACGGCGAGGATCATGTTGATCCGGGCCGCCTCCATGCCGACGACGGCGCGTCGCGGTGTGCCGGCCGGCGACGGTGCCACGAGCGCCTGGATCTCGGCGAGCAGCGGACGGCGGCCCTCCATCGTCACGGTCACGCAGGTGCCCGAGACGGGACTCTGATGCCGGGACACGAAGCGACCGGTCGGGTCGGGCACCTCGACGATGCCGTCCTCGGCGAGGTCGAAGCAGCCCACCTCGTCGACCGGGCCGTGCCGGTTCTTGGTGGCGCGGATCATCCGCAGCCGGGAGGACTGCTCACCATCGAAGGTCAGCACGACGTCGACCAGGTGCTCGAGGACCCGAGGCCCGGCCACCGTGCCGTCCTTGGTGACGTGCCCGACCAGGATCGTCGCGATGCTGCGGCGCTTCGCGACCTGGACCAGGGTCGCCGCCACGTCTCGCACTTGGGTGACGCCGCCGGGAACTCCGTCCACCTCGGTCGAACCGACGGCCTGCACCGAGTCGACGACGAGGAGGGACGGCTGGACCTGCTCGACATGGGCCAGGACACCGGCCAGGTCAGTCTCGGCCGCGAGGTAGAGCGACGAATCAAGTCCGCCGGTACGGTCCGCGCGCAGCCGCACTTGGGCGGCCGACTCCTCGGCCGAGACATAGAGCGTGCGCTGGCCCGAGCGGGCCCACGACGCGGCGACCTCCAGCAACAGCGTCGACTTGCCGACCCCGGGCTCGCCGGCGAGCAACAACACCGAGCCGGGGACGACGCCGCCGCCGAGCACCCGGTCGAACTCGGCCAGTCCGGAGCTCACGGCGGCAGACGCCTGGGCGTCGACCTCGGCGATCGGCACGGCCGAACCGGTCCCGGATGCGGTCGGCCGGATGGCGGGCTGACTCTCCTCGACGCTGCCCCAGGCCTGACAGTCACCGCAGCGACCGACCCACTTGGCGCTCGACCAACCGCACTCGGTGCAGCGGAACGCGGGCTGGCGGGAGCGGGTCGCAGTCGAGCTCATGACCGGCACGCTAGGCAGCGCTACCGACAGTCGGCCGCGCGACGCGCCGGGTCAGATCCGAACGTTGCCGTCAGCGGTGTGGAAGTGGGCCGCGATGATGCCGGGCGTGCCGTGCGGCGCCACCCATTGCACGTCCACATCGCTCAGTGCGTCGAGCGCCGACTCCCCCAGCCAGTCCTCCACGCGTACCGGATCTCCGGCGATCTCCAAGGCGGCCAGGGTGACGTCGCCGGTGGCCCCGGCCGACGGATGGTCGTCGTCGTCGACCTCCCACTGCACGACGAACGGCAGCTGTGGATCGGCCTGGAGACCCTTGACGCCGATCTGCTTCCAGCGCAGGTCGAAGCCGTCGGGCCGATGCCGATTGCCCTGAACGGCGTGCCGGCCGAGCCGCTTCTCGACCGGCTGGATGTCGTCCACAGCAACCACCCAGCCGAGCCAGCCGCCGCCGGCCGCCGAGCGATCGCGGACCGCCTGTCCGAAGGGGACCTTGTCCGACGCCGGGTGGTCCAGCACGGCGACGATCTCGACGTAGACGTTGTTGCGGAGGGGCAGGATCCGGTTCTTGGTGCCGAATCGAGGATGGACCCCGCCGTCCCGGAACGACTCGCCCAGCAGCACCGAGAGTCTGGAGGTCGTTCCTTCTAATCCGTCAGGGCCCACCGCATACGAGAGATGGTCCAGGCGCATGGTCGCATTCTCGCCGTCGCGTCCGACGGCCCACTGCCGGGGGTGGGGCTCGTGCTCCGTCGGCGGGGTGCTAGGCCGCTCCGGCCCGCTCAGTCGGGGTCGGCCCGATGGCGGGTGGCGCGATGGTCGCTCGCCAGGTGCTCCTCGCACAGTCGGGCGAGCATTTTGTACGCCCGCTTGCCCATCAGCGTGGTCAGCTCGTCGCGGTTGGACACGTAGACCGGGTCCTTGCCGACATGGGCCTCGGTCGCGGCTGGACAGAACCAGTCGAGGTCATGTCCACCGGGTCCCCAGGCCGCCCGCTGGTATTCGCCGATGCTGACCTCGGTGTAGGAGGTGCCATCGCCGCGCTCGACGTCGCGATACTGCCGCCGGGTGGGGAGCTGCCAGCACACGTCTGGCTTGACCAGGTGCGGCTTCTCGCCCTTGCGCAGCGCCCACCGGTGCAGAGCACAGCCGCCGCCCCCGGGGAAGTCCGGGCTGTTGAGGAAGATGCAGCCGCCGTCGACGACGCGGGTCTTGCGTTCGCCGTCGTCGTCGAGCTCCACCCAACCGTTCGCGCGACCCTCGGCTCGATGCTGCCAGTCCTTGGACGAGAGCCTGGGTACGTACTGCGCCACCCGCTGCTCGTCCTCGTCGTCGGCGAAGTGGGCGCCGAGCGTGCAGCAGCCGTCGTCGGGACGGTCGGCGTAGATGCCCTTGCAGCCTTCGCCGAAGATGCACTTCCACCGCGAGGTGAGCCAGGTCAGGTCACAGCGAAAGACCTGGTCCTTGTCGTCTGGATCAGCGAACTCGACGAACGTTCTCGGAAAGCCGAGAGCAACTTCCGGCACCAGACAACCCTAGCCCTCGCTGGCACGTCATTCACGTACGTAGGGGCGGCTTACGGAGGACGGGCGTACATGAAATCTCAGCGACTCATCGGACTGGTCGGCCTGGCGCTGATCGTGACCGCCGCTCCGGCGGTCGGCCTGGCCCAGGAACCGGATCCGGGAGACGCCGGCACGATCACCCGGATCGCGCCCGGCGACGCCGATCGTGGGGCGTGGCGGCTCCGGTCGGACCACGGCGTCGACACCGTCGAGTGGCGCTCACCGTCGCGGCTCCCGGTCACCGATGGACGTTCGGAGTTCCGGCTCGGCGACCGTGTGATCGGCTATCCCGACATCGGCGCGGACCGACGGACGCTGTCGCTGCACAACGTCGACCTGACCGCCGGCCAAGCCGACCGGCTCGAGGTCTGGCTCGGCGACAACCGGCTCGACACGGCCGGCGACCGGGACCTCCGGCGGATCGGGGGAGTAGCCGCCGCGCCGGTCGGCCCGACGGCGGTCCCGGCCGTGGATCCCGGCGAGGCCGGTGACCATCCGATCGTCCGCTTCGACTACCGCTCGGCGCCGGTGCCGTGGCGGGAGTATCCGTCGCCGATGGAGACGGTCGGGCACGTCGTCCTCCCCGCCGATGTCGACGGGGCACCGTTGGTGCTGTTCCTGCACGGCCGGCACCAGGCGTGCTACGGGCGTGGCGACGACTTCGAGTGGCCGTGCGCGGGCCAGTCCAAGCCGGTGCCGAGCCAGCTGGGGTACGACTATCTCCAGCGGATGCTCGCCTCGCAGGGCTACGCCACCGTGTCCATCGCCGCGAACGCGATCAACCAGCAGGACTGGCGGTCGCCGGACGGCGGCGCATCAGCCCGGTCGGCACTGGTGCGGCACCATCTCGAGCTGCTCGGTCAGTGGGTTGCCGATCTGGGTCGGCCGCGCTGGTTCGGCAAGCTCGACCTCGACCGGGTCGTGCTCGTCGGTCACAGTCGCGGCGGCGAAGGGGTCGACCAGGCCGTGATCGACACGAGCGCGGGCGCGCCGTACACGATCGAGGGACAGGTGCTGATCGGCCCGGTCGACTTCGCGTACCAGACCGCGGGCGACATGCCCACGGTCGTTCTGCTGCCGTACTGCGACGGCGACGTCTACGACCTCCAGGGCCAGCGCTACGTCGATGCGGCGGCGACGCTGACGTCCGACGACCCGACGCTTCGGAGCAGCGTGCTGATGCGCGGTGCCAACCACAACTTCTTCAACACCGAATGGACGCCGGGCATCTCGAAGGCGCCGAGCTGGGACGACTGGGGAGATCAGGACCACCCGCTGTGCGGGCGCAAGGCGGCGCCGACCCGCCTGAGCGCGGCCGAGCAGCGCCGAGCGGCCCGGAGCTTCGTCGGCGCGGCCGTACACGGCTTCGTCGGGGCCGACCCGGCCGCGCTGGACCTGCTCGACTCCGCCCGGCCGGTGCGGCTGCCGGCGGCCGGTGGCGCCGTCGCCTGGACCCATGCCCTCGGCGGCGACCGCGACACGGTACGTCCGAGGGCCGGTGCCCGGATCACCGGCGCGGCCACCGCCTGCCGGTCCGGCACCGTCTCGCCGTTCAACAGAGCCGCGCCGCCTGACCTGTGCGGAAACGGTGTCCACGCCCGCGAGGTGCACTGGACCCTGGCCTACCG
>JALDXR010000105.1:0-9155 GCA_032154865.1 Nocardioidaceae bacterium | reverse complement strand
CCTGGCCGTAGCCGCCGTTGATCGTGCCGGACAACTTCGTCTCGATCGTCCAGTCGGCGCCGGCGTGGCTGGCGTCCTGGAGGATGAAGTTGTTCGGCGGCGGGCTGGTGTCGCCGGTGTAGATGTCACCCGGCGATGTCGTGATCGTCAGCTGTCCGCCGGCGACCGTGTACTCGCTCGGCACATCGCGGACGATCGCATCCCAGCGCGTCTTGTCCAGGCTCGAACCGTCGAACCCGTCGCTGAAGCCGCTGCCAGCGCCGCCGCCACCGGTGGCCGAGTCCGGGTTGAACCGGATCCAGTCGAAGTGCGCGACGGGGAAGGACGGTGCCTGGTCGGACAGCGCCGTCGGCCCGATACGCGGGTTGGTGAACGTCGCCAGTGACGCCGGCCTACCGACCGGGAGAAACTCCTCGCCGTCGAACGAGTAGAAGGCGGTGAGCTGCTGCCCGTCGGACACGATCCGGACCCAGTACGTGTGTGGCGACTGGTCGGGGATGCCGCCCAGCTTGTCCGCCGCCTCGTTGCGTGGGTTGCCGTTGGACTCGTAGATGAACTCGAAGTCACGCACTCCACCGGCGTGGATCATGTGCACCGACGCCCAGTTGTCGTCGTCGGAGTAAACGCGCAGACCCGCCTGGTGGTAGTTCTCGGTCAGCGGATCCGTGGTGATCTTCGCGGTTACCTCGACGTCGCCCTCGGGGAGCGGCTGTACGACGATATTGCGCGCGCTCGTGCCCGGCCCGTAGATCGAGCCGTTGTCGATCGGGAAGTTCAGGTTGCCGCCGGACACCGTGGGTGGCCGGGTGGAATCGGGCCTGATCACCGTCCATCGATTCGCATCGAGCGCGTCACCGTCGAACTCGTCGGAGCGCACGCCCGTCGGGCACTGCCCGCCGGCACCGGTGACGCGCACCTCCACCGTGGCGGTGGCCTCGCCACCGTCCGGGTCGGTTGCGGTCACGCTGGCCGTGTAGGTCCCGGGCTGCTGGTAGGTGTACGTCGGATTCTGCTCGGTCGACGTGTCGTCACCCGTGCCAGCGACGCCGAAGTCCCAGGCGTACGTCAGCGCGCCGCCCTCGGGATCGGTCGCGTCGGCGGTGAACTGGACCGCCAGCGGCGCTTCACCCGTCGTGGGATCGGCGCTCGCGCTCACCTCGGGCGCGGCCGTGGTGGCAGCTCCCTTGCCGAGGAACTGGATCCAGTTGAGGTTCATCAACCCGCCCTGGTCCGTCGGGTGCCGGAACACGAAGAACAGCTCGTGCGTGCCGGCGAACGGACTGGTCAGCGGCAACTCGACGTTGGTCCACGTCTGCCAGCCGCCGGTGGGCGCGATGGTCGGTGTCTGCGCCACGAGCGGCCCATCGGGTGCGTCGGCGTGGATCTCGATCGTCCCGCCGGCGCCCGCGGAGGCGACACGGAACCGCAGACTCGTGATGTCCTTGAGGTTCATCGGGTCGTACGACACGTAGTCGCCGTTCTCGATGAAGCCGATGTTTAGTCCGCCACCGGTGTCTGCGGTGGTCTCGGTCTGCACACCTGGGTCGCCGCCGCCGGTGGTGCCGGGCGCGCGGCCGGTCGACGTGAAGAACTCGGCCTGCTGACGCTTGCGCCGCAGCAGTGCCTCGTCGCGACCGGTGATCGAGCCGGCGCCGTTGGCCTGCGCCTTGTCGGTGTAGACGGCTTCGATCACGGTGAACGTGTTGGCTCCCTCGCCGTGGCCGCCCGCGTTGAGCGTCTCGAACGTCCCGGAGCAACCGGTCTGCTCTGACACCTCGTGCGCGTGCTGGTCGTGGCCGAGCGAGATGTTGAGCGTCACGTCGGCGCAGTTGATCGTCCCGGCGGTGGTGCTGCCGTCCTCGGCGTCGGTGACCGTGATCTCGTACGGCACCTCGTCACCGAACTCGGCGAACTGACCGTGCTCCGGGAAGTTGATCGTCACCTCGGGCGCGGTGTTGCCGACGACGATCTCGATGTTGTCGGTGCCGGTCTGCCCGGACTGGTCGGTCACCTTCAGCGACGCCGTGTAGGTGCCGGCAGCCGTGTAGGTGTGGACCGGGTTGACGTCGTTCGAGGTCGCCGAGCCGTCACCGAAGTTCCACTCGTAGGTCAGCGAGGTGCCGTCGGGGTCGATCGAGCCCTCGCTGGAGAAGGTGACCTCGAGCGGCGGCTGCCCGCTGGTCGGCGTGGCCGCGACGTGCGCGACCGGACGCCGGCCGGCGCCGACGTAGTCGATCCGGTAGACGCCCGAGTCGGCGTTGTTGCCGCCGAAGCCCGAACCCCACTCGATCAGGTACAGCGAGCCGTCCGGACCGAAGTCCATGTCCATCGGCCGCTTGTAGCACCCGTTCGCGCCGGCGTTCTGCTGGCAGCCGGCAGCACCGAGGTACGGGAACTGCCGCACGTCGGTCGCGTCGCCCGCTCCGTTGAGCGTGGCGTGCTTGATCCAGCCGTTGTTCCACTCGCCGATGAACCACTCGTCGTCGTAGTACGCCGGGAACTGGCTCGGCGGACCGCTCGGGTCGTAGTGGTAGCGCGGGCCACCGGTCGGCGCGCCTCCGGTGCCGAGGCCGGGGAAGCGCGTGTCGAGCTCGGAGTAGCCCATCCACATCGTCGCCGGCCGGGCGGTCGGAAGGTTCGTCAGGCCGGTGTTGTTGGGGGACTGGTTGACCGGGTTCGCGCAGTTGAACGGCGCGCCGTAGGTGATCGGCGTCGTCGAGAAGTCCGCGTCGTTGTACGGCGTGTTCTGGCGGACACAGTACGGCCAGCCGTAGTTGCCGGCGCTGGTGACCGCGTTGAACTCGACGCTGCCCTGCGGGCCCTTGCCCGCCACGGTGGCGCCGGCGTCCGGGCCGTAGTCGCCCATCAGCAGCCAGCCGGTCTCGGGGTCGATGGTGAACCGGAACGGGTTGCGGAAGCCCATCGAGAAGATCTCGGGCCGGGTCTGCGCCGTGCCGGTCGGGAACAGGTTGCCGTTCGGGATCGTGTACGTCGTGCCGACGCCGGGCTGCGTGCCGGGGGGAATGTTGGCCATCGGAACGACCCGCAGGAACTTGCCGTTCAGGTTGTTGGTGTTCGCCGCCGTGCGCTGAGCGTCCCACGCCTGCCGGCCCGGACGCTCGTCGATCGGCGCGAAGCCGTCGGAGGCGAACGGGTTGGTGTTGTCGCCGGTGGATACGTAGAGGCTGCCGTCCGGCCCGAAGTAGAGCGACCCGGACGAGTGGCAGCACTCGTCGCGCTGGTGGGTCCAGGTGAGGATGACCTGTTCGGAGCTCATGTCGAGCGTGTTGCCGACGACCTTGAAGCGCGACACGCGTTGCTCGAGCGAGGACTGCGGAAGAGCGGAGTACGCCAGATAGATCCAGCCGCTCTGCTCGAAGTCCGGCGCGAGCTGCATGCCGATCAGGCCGTTCTCCTGGCCGGTGTAGACCGGGATCGTGCCGGCCGTGACGGTCTGCTGGGTGTCCGGCGACCAGATCCGCACGTCGCCGTTGCGCTCGGTGAAGAACACCCGCCCGCTCTCGTCGACGTCGAGCTCGAACGGGTTCTGGGTGTCGTCGTCGATCGTGATCTTCTCGAAGTCTTCGGGACCAGGCGTGGCCTCCCGCGGCTCGCCGCAGTCGGCCGGCACGGCTCGCGTCGCCGTGCGGAGACCGCCGAGGATGTGCTGCCGGTAGTCCGGCTCGCTGAACGACCCGTCCGTGTGGCCCATGCCGGTGTACCACATGCGGCCACCGTCGAAGTCGGAGCACCAGGAGATCGGGTGGTCGTCGTCGGTGGCGTTGCCGTCCTGCTCGTCATAGGTCGACTCGTCGACCGTCGCGAGCACGTGGACGCCGCTGGCGCGCGGGCTGAAGTCGACGCCGCCGCCACCCACGACCGGGTTGACCGGCGACTGGTAGTTGTACCACTCGTCCGTGCGCGTCCAGCGAGTCGGTAGCCCGGTGGTCGACGGCTCGTCGGGGTCGGTGATGTCGACCGAGGCCGTCGGCGTGCCCGGGGGATGGTTGCGGAAGTAGCCGCCGATCATCTCGCCGTACCAGCCCCACGTGTACTCCGTGTCGGCCGCGGCGTGGATGCCGACGAAGCCTCCGCCGGCCTGGAAGTACCGCTCGAACGCGGCCTGCTGGGTCTCGTTGAGCACGTCGCCGGTCGTCGAGAGGAACACCACGGCGTCGTACTGCGCGAGGTTCGCGTCGGTGAACTGCGCGGCGTCCTCGGTGGCGTCGACGTTGAACCCGTTGTCGGTGCCGAGTTGCTCGATCGCGGCGATTCCGGCGGCGATCGAGCCGTGCCGGAAGCCTGCGGTCTTCGAGAACACGAGCACGTTCTCGAGCGTGAAGAGCTGCGACTCAGCTGCCTCCGACTGGACCGCGGGCAGCTTGGCTGCGGTCGCCTTGGCCGCCGCCGTCTTGTTTGCGGTCGCGGTCGAGTTGGCCGCCTTGGCCGCGGTCGACGCCTGGCCGGGCGCCGCCGCCTGCACCGGCGCCAGGCCGAGCGGGCCGGTCACCAACGCCATGCAGGGGGCCACTGCCAGCAGCGCGATTTTCCTCCAGGTCCTCATGACGCATCCTCCGACCACGTCGGTACTTGGGGATCACGCGCCCGCAGAACGCCGTGGACCTCGGGTGTGGTGGCCCGGCCGACGGCGGTGGTGCCGAGGAAGAGGCGGCGACTCAGGGTCCTCCGGAATGGGATGGATCTGGAAGCACGCATCGTGCTCCTCCTAGACAGTGGCCGCGCCATGTGGCGCAGTGGGCGGACGCGAGGAGAAGAGCCGGCGTCGCGCTGGACCCGAGTGAGCACGCCTTGCGGACGAAGGTTTTTCCGAGAGGTAACGAAACTATCGCCATAGCCAAGCCCTCCGGTGATGCGAGTCCTTAAGTTACGGGCTAGTTACAGCTAGTAGCAATAGTTACGTACGAACTTCTGAAAGTTATTTTCGAAACCGAGCGGTTAGCCTCGCTCGGTCGCATGGGGACCTCAGCCACCCCAATGGCGGATCGGGACCTCCGGCCCGAAGGGGAAGAGTTTCCGGCTTGCCCGGTCCGATTCCGCATCCTGGAGGACGGCGCCGACGTCGACCGGCGATTCGGGGTCGCCGAATGTCAGCTGGCTCCGGGCTGGGCCGGGCCACCACAACACATCCATCGCGAACACGACGAGACCTTCTACGTTGCGACCGGCACCGTCCGGTTCACCAGCGGCACCGACGAGGTCCTCGCCCCGGCGGGCAGTCTCGTCACGGCACCGATCGGTCAACCCCACACTCTCGGCAACGCCGACTCGGAGGCCCCAGCCAGCCTGCTGTGTACCGTCCTCCCCGAGCGCTACCTCGGCTACTTCCGAGATCTGCAAGGCCTGCGTCCGGGACCTGACGGCATGCTCGTCCCGGCAGAGGTTCTCGAAGTCATGGCCCGCTACGCCACGGAGCCGTGCCGTCCCTGACGCCGTCCGCTGACACTCGACCTGTGCTCGGTCGCTCCATGCGTGGGCGTCATGACAGGACGGCCGCCCTCGCGGCATGCTGATATCAAGCGGGTCGCACTCAGAGGGGGTCCCATGCCTGCGCCTGACGTACCTCACGTCGCCGTACTGCTGGCCGACGGTGACATCGCGACCGTCCGAGCCTTCGAACCCGAGGACGCCGCGCGTACCCGGGAACTGCATCGGCGGGCCTCCGACGCCAGTGTCTATCGGCGCTTCTTCGCCCTGGACCGCAAGTCCGGCGACCGCTATGTCGACCATCTCCTCGCGGCCTCGCTCGACGACACTGTCGCGTTGGTCGCGGAGTACGACGGCGACATCGTCGCGGTGGCGGGCTACGAGCGGGTCGGTCCGGCCGCTGCCGAAGTGGCCTTCTTCGTCGACGATCGGATGCAGGGCAAGGGCGTCGCCACCCTCCTGCTCGAGCACCTCGCGGCGGTCGGACGACGGCGTGGCATCGAGACGTTCGACGCCGAGGTGCTCATGGACAACCATCCGATGGTCAAGGTATTCCGCGACGCGGGATTCGACCTGACGCAGCGGACCGACCGGGAAGTCCTCTCGCTCGTGATGAGCACGGCCGCGACCGATCGGGCGGTGGCCGCCGCTGATGCTCGTGAGCGCGCCGCCGAAGCCCGCTCGCTGGAGCCGCTGCTTACGCCCCGTAGCGTCGCCGTCGTCGGCGCCGGACGCCGCCGGGGCGGGGTCGGCCGCGAGATTCTGGAGAACATTCGAGCCGGCGGCTACGCCGGACGGTTGTACGCCATCCATCCGGAAGCCGCCGACATCGGGGATGTCCCGGCGTACGCGACCTTCGACCAGCTCCCGGAGCCGATTGATCTGCTGGTCGTCGCCGTGCCGGCGGATCGGGTGCTCCAGGTCGTCACCGAGGCCGCCGCTGCCGGTACGCGGTCCGCGATCGTGATCACGGCCGGCCTGGCCGAGCTGGGCGCGGACGGCGCTCACACTCAGCAGGAAATGGTGCGAGTGGCCCGCCGCCACGGCATGCGCCTCGTCGGCCCGAACTGTCTGGGCTTGCTCAGCACGGACGCGAACGTCCGACTGAACGCGACCTTCGCCGCGCTGACCCCGCCCGCCGGAGGACTCGCCATCGCCTCTCAGTCCGGAGGAGTGGGGATCGCGCTGCTCGACGCGGCGACCCGAAACGATGTCGGCGTCGCCAGCTTCGTGTCACTGGGCAACAAGGCGGACGTGTCGGGCAACGACCTGCTGGCGGCGTGGACCGACGATCCTCGCGTCCAGGCGGCCGCGCTCTATCTCGAGTCGTTCGGCAACCCGCGCAAGTTCGCTCGGCTGGCCCGTCGGTTCGCCGAGCGCAAGCCCCTCCTCGCGACTGTCGGTGGTCGATCGACGAGTGGCCAGCGCGCCGGTCAGTCCCACACGGCCGCGGCCGCGGCGCCCGTCGTCGCGGTCGACGCCCTGTGTGCGCAGGCCGGGGTGATCGCGGTCCACGACACCGAGGAGCTCATCGACGTCGCGCACCTCCTGCTGAAACAGCCGCTGCCGGGTGGACCTCGTCTGGGCATCGTCGGAAACGCCGGTGGGGTTGGAGTCCTTGCGGCCGACGCCGCGCAGGCCGCCGGTCTGGTCGTTCCGGAGATCTCGTCCGAGGTACGAGCCGGGTTCGGCGGCGCGGCCGGCTCCTCGAACCCGATCGATCTCGGCGCCGCGGCGACGCCGGAGGGTTACGACGCCGCCATCCGGGAACTGCGTGACAGTGATGAGGTCGACGCTCTGCTGGTGGTCTTCGCGGCGACCAGAGTCGGAGACTCCGACGCGGTGACGGCGGCGATCGCCCGCGGCGCGGCCGGATCCTCGGCCATCCCGGTCGTGGCCGTACTGCTCGGTGAGTCGGCACCACCGACGGCGCTGGGTCAGGCTGATGTGCCGGTCTACCGGTCGGCCGAGTCCGCGGCCACGGCCCTCGCGCATGCGAGCCGCTATGCCGCATGGCGACAGGCTCCACGCAGCGACCGCCAACCGGTCGAAGCCCTCCTCGACGGCGCGACGCAGAGTCTGGTCCGAGACATCCTGACCGCCACGCCCGAAGGACGATGGCTCGCTCCGCCCGAGACCAGCGAGCTGCTCGGCGCGTACGGCGTCGACGCACCGATCGGCGAGATCGTGCACAGCGCGGACGAGGCAGCCGCCGCCGCTGACCGGATCGGCTTCCCGGTCGTGGTCAAGGCCGCCGACGCCACCATCGTGCATCGGACCGACCGGGGGTTGGTGCTCGTCGGGCTGCGGTCGGTCGACGAAGTGCGCACCGCGTACGGGCGGATCGCCACTGTCCTCGAATCCGACGAGCCGCTCGTACTGCTGCAGCCGCAGGTGGCCGGGGGAGTCGAAGTCGCGGTCGGGGCGGTCCGCGACCCGACGTTCGGGCCGATGATCATGGTCGCCGCCGGCGGCATCGCCACCGACGTGTGGGACGACCGGGTCTTCCTCCTCCCGCCGGTCACCGCGGATGATGTCGCGCGAGCCGTCCGCTCGCTCCGCGTGGCGCCGCTGCTCCTCGGGTTCCGCGGCAGCTCGCCGGGCGACATCGCCGAGCTCGAACGGGTCATCCTGGCGGTCGCTCGACTGGCCGACGAAGTGCCGGAGGTCGCCGAGCTCGACATCAACCCCGTGGTCGTGACGCCGGACGGTGTCAGCTGCATCGACGGCAAGCTCCGGCTGGCTCCGGCCGCAGCTTTGGACGAGGGTGTGCCCCGGCGGCTTGCCGACCCTCGGTAGGCGCGTACGAGCCTCGTACCCCAGTCCGTCGACTGTCAGCGCGGGACGAAGGACCCAAGTGATCTCCCCGAAGCGCGATCACACTGAAGACATGAGCAACACGACCTCGAATGGCGTGATCGTCGTCGGTATCGACGGCTCCGACGGATCGCGCCGGGCGATGCGGTGGGCCGTCGACGAGGCACTCCAGCGCAAATGCGTCGTGGAGGCGGTGACCGCGTGGCCGGCCCGCCGAGGCGACGACACCGAGCTGACCGGCGACGCCGACTTGACCGATGACCAGGCCGCGGCCGCACATCGGCAGGCCGACGAGTCGCAGCGGCACCTGGTCGACTCGGTGCTGCGGACGCTCGACGATGCCCCGCCGATCTCGTACGAAACCATCCGGGGTGATGTCGTGGAGGTGCTTGTGCATCTCTCGGCGCGAGCCCAGCTTCTCGTGGTCGGCAGTCATGGGACGTCGACCCTGCGGCATGCCGGGCTCGGCTCGGTCAGCGAAGGCTGCGCGCGGCTAGCCGCCTGCCCCGTCGTTGTCGTGCCGCCCTCGGTCCCGCCGGAGCCGCAGACCGACGAGGTCAGCGTTCGCCGACCACGTGACCGGCGCGCGCCGGACAAGGCCGGACAAGGTGGACTGACGGATCCGGACTGAGGAGGTTGGCGTGATGGGTTGGGAGTACAAGACGGTCGACTTCTCGAAACCGAAGAACACCGACGAGCTCAACCGGCTGGGCGGTGAGGGGTGGGAGGCCGTCGCCATGGTGACCACCTGGGGCGCCAGCGAGTGGAAGTTCGCGCATCCGATCGTGCTGCTAAAGCGACCGTTGGGTGAGGACGTCGCGCCGAACTGATCGGCCAACTTCTACGCGTACAGAGTTCATGCAACCTTTCCATGGGTCAACCCGCTGGATACG
>JALDXR010000104.1:0-9170 GCA_032154865.1 Nocardioidaceae bacterium | reverse complement strand
GTAGACATCCCGGAACCGTGTAGTTCCTGGCCGGCCCCCGCAGGGAAGTCCCGATGTCGCCGGTGGGGGGCTGAGCTGAACCGTCAGGTCGGATCCTGCAACAGCGCCCAGGCTCGGGCAGCGACGTGCAGGTTGAGCCGCTGCTCGACATCGCCGAGGTCGACACCGGCGATATCGCGAATCCGCTGCAGGCGGTAGCGCAAGGTGCTTCGGTGGATCGTCAGCGCCTCGGCGGTGTCGTCGTAGCTGCCACCGCATTCGAGATATCGTGCCAACGTCCGCGCCAGTTCGGTGTTGTGATCCTCGTCGTAGTCGAGCAGGGCGCCCAACCACTCGCGGACGAACGACTCGATCTCTTCCTGGCTGTCACCTCGCGCGAGGAGCCCGTACAGGCCGAGCTTGCCGTACGAGGTCACACCGTCCGGGTTGCTGGATTGCTGGCGGACCCGGAGTGCGCCGGTCGCCTCTCGCCAGGACCGGGGAAACTCGGCCGCGCCGACGCAGACCCTCCCGACGCCGATCGACGTGACGGCCGGGCGCAGGCGTCGGCTCACCCGGGTATGGATCTCGTGCCAGGCCTCGTCCCCGAGTTCGGCGTCGGATTGGACGATCAGGACCACGATGCCGCTGTGCCTGGTCAGCACGCATCGGAGCCCCAGCCCACTGGCGGCGTTCTCCACCGCACGGAGCACCGAGTCGCCGTTGCCGGTCGGTTGGCCGGTGAACACCGCCACCTGGTGTGGGAGGAGGAGGTCGATCCCGAGGGCGTTCGCACGAGTAAGGACGCTTTCGACGTCCGCACCGTCGATCAGATCCTCCACCAGGTCTCGCCGTAGTCTGAGCTCGGTCTCGGCGAGGACCTTCTGATGAGCCAGCTCCATCGCGAGCGCGATCGCTCCGCGCTGGAGGGCGAAGACCTGGAGACCGGTCGCGGACCGGTCGGGGTCGATGAGCGTGATCGTGCCGAGCACCACGTCACGCGGCTGGGCGACCGCGACCAACCGGGAGCCGTCGCGCGTCATGCCGCCGGACCGCTGAGCCTTCTGCACGACGTCGCCGCTGGGCATGCCCAGTCGCGGCTTCGGCGGCTTCGAGCCGTTGGGGCCCGACCAGGCCAGGATCTGACCGAAGCGATCCTCGACCACGACTGGCAGCCCGGTGAGTTGGTGGACCGCATCTGCGATACCGGCCGCTCCGACCCCCGCTGCGGATACGCGGCTGAGCTTGTCGTGGATACGACGCTGAAAGACCAGATCCGAGACCGTTTCCTTGAGCCTCTCGTTTGAGGAGGCCAGCTCGTCGGTCAGCGAGCGCATCGCGTCGGCCTGGGCCGCCTGGTCGGTGACGAGCGCGGCCGTCGTCAGGGCCGCACCGGTCTGGTGAGCCAGAACGCGATAGAGGAACTGCTCGTCGTCGGTGGGAGGACCAGGGGCGCCGAGGACGAGGTAGCCCCGGTGTCCGGTGGCGCCCCGAAGTGCCAGCGCTTGGGCCCAAGGGTGACCGGCGAGCGTGATCTCACCGTCGGCGTTGGCGAGCCCCTCCAGTTGCGTGACCACCTCGTCGGAGTCGAACGACTGGACCGGGGTGCCGATGAGGGCGCCGTCGCGCTCCAGGAACGCCCCGAGGCCCTCGCCACGACCGAGTGCGGACACCGAGCCGACGGCCATTCGCAGGATCTCGTCCTCGTCCCGCGAGTCGATCAGCAGCATCGAGAGGACGAACAGGCCGCGATGGTGACACAGCTGCTCTTGAGCCGATTGGTCCGTTCGATCCACTCTCCGAGCAGGGATGGGCGCGGACGGACACGGCATGGCGACTCCAGCGGCTGCGGGCGGACCGCTTGTTTCCTCCCATGGTGACGAGCGGCAACGGCAACGTGCGTACTTCGTGAGGCGGTTCCACCATAACCTTTGGTTCCGGGTGCGGGCGGGCGGCGTATTCACCCTGGCATGCCTAATCGGGCGCGGTATCTCGACTTCGCAGGTGGATGCGAGACCGAAACAGGCGACGCAAGGTTGAGTTAGCGGGGCAGTCTCAGAGGTGACGACTCGACATGGACGGGACTCCCGTACGAAGCGACGACAAACGGCTCCACGGACGTACAAAGGAGCTGAAGTCGGTCGGGGACATTCTCGACGCGGTCAACGCCCGGCGCGAGGCATTGCTGTGGCTCGAGGGTCCCGCGGGCATCGGGAAGTCGCGATTGCTCGCCGCCGCCGAAGCCGACGCGATCCAGCAGGGCTTCGAGGTCGCGCGGATCCCGACCCCAAGTCAGCGACGCGAGCCTCGACCGGACGCCTCGCTCGATGGCCGGGGCGGGCAATTGTCGGACCCGGGTCGCGATGACGAGTTCATCGCGCCTGATGCGGTGCTCGATTGGCTCGAGAAGATGACGCCGCTTCCGGCCGACGGCGCGCGCTCGGTTCTGGTCACGATCGACGACGCCCAGTGGGCGGACGTGGCGACCGTCGATGCGTTGCGCTCACTCCAGACCCGCCTCGCCGGACAGCCGGTCGGCTGGATCATGTCGGGCCGGAATGCGCCCCAGGAACCCGGGGTCGACGACCTGCTGGGCTGGTGGGAGGCACTCGGCGCCGAACGGATCAGCGTCGAGCCGCTGCCGGACGGCGTGGTGGACGAGGTGATCGGCGAACTGCTCGGTGCGCCCCCGGATGAGGAGCTGCGGCAACTGGCGGAGGAAACCGCCGGCAATCCGCAATTGCTCCGTGCGCTCGTCGACGGCCTGCGCGACGAGGAAAGCATCGCGGTGTCGGGCGGCCGGGCCCGTCTCCGGTGCGGGGAAGTGCCGGCCCGCGCCCGGGCCGTCATGCACCACTGGGTACTGGAGCTGTCCGGCCTGACCCGCCACCTACTGGATGTCGCGGCGGCGTTCGATCGTGCGTTCAGTCCGGGAGATCTGGCCGACGTGCTCGGGTGTCCCGCGGACGACCTGGTGCCTTCGCTGCGCGAGCTCGTCGATGCCGACCTCGTCGTGGAGATCGATGACGACACCCTCGTGTTTCGGCACGAGCTCGTCCGGCGGTGGGCGTCCGACTGGCCTCCGGCCGACGCACGCTGTGGGAGCCGCGACGGGTCGGTTCGACAGCCGCGAGGGGGAGCCGGATCGTCGGCCCGACACGCGGTCGGAAGCTCCGTCGGACGGCACACCAGGAAGGTCGGCCGACCGGAGCGTCCGGGTCGCGACCACGCCCCGTCCGCCTGGTGCGATCGGGCCTGGGACAGACTGACCGACTCTGAACGTACTGTCGCCGTGTTGGTCGCCCGTGGACTCACCAACCGCGAGGTCGCGGCGCAGATGTTCGTCTCACCGCACACCGTGTCGTTCCACCTGCGCAAGGTCTACCGCAGGTTCGGGGTCGGCAGCCGGGTCGAATTGACTCGCCTGCTGGTCGAGCAGGAACGACCGACGGAGCCGGTGCCGACCCTGACCCTCGATCCGACGATCGTCCCGTACCTGGTCCGACTCTCCGCGCACCCCGAGGGCGGGTGGCCGGCGGATCAGGTGGTCGAGCCGGCGATCGCGGTCGCCTATGCCGGTGCGAGTGCGCCGGCCCTGGCGTACGCCCCGAATGCGCCTGCGCCCGTGGGCAGCTCTCCGGCCGTCGAGCAACCGGAGGCGGACGAGCGGCCGAGCTTCGGCTGGGCCAGCCTGACGGCCGCGGAGCTTCGGGTCGGACGCCTGGCCGCGACCGGACTGACCAATCGCGCCATCGCCCACGAACTCGAGCTCTCACCGCACACGGTCGAGTCTCATCTGCGGCACGCCTTCCACAAGCTCGACGTCCGCTCGCGAGTGGAGCTGACCCGCGTCGTACTCGCCCACGGATCTTGAGGGATCGCGGCAGCGACGACTACCCGAATCCCTCAGGATTCGTGGCGGTCGGGGTCCGCAGCCGTCAGTCGACGAGGCCGTAGAGGCGGTCCCCGGCGTCGCCGAGCCCGGGCACGATGTAGCCCTTGTCGTTGAGCTGCTCGTCGAGGCCCGCGGTGACCAGCGTGACCGGGATCGAGGTGCCGGCGGTGGATCGTTCGACCCGGTCGATGCCTTCCGGCGCCGCCAGCAGGCAGACCGCCGTGATGTCGTTGGCGCCGCGCTGCACGAGGAAGTCGATCGCCGACGCGAGGGTGCCGCCGGTCGCGAGCATCGGGTCCAGGATGTAGCACTGTCGCCCGGCCAGGTCGTCGGGCAGCCGCTCGGCGTACGTCGACGCCTGCAGGGTCTCCTCGTCGCGAATCATGCCGAGGAAGCCGACCTCGGCGGTCGGGATCAGCCGCTGCATGCCCTCGAGCATGCCGAGGCCGGCCCGCAGGATCGGGACGACCAAGGGGCGGGGCCGGCTCAGTCGGACGCCGGCGGCCGGGGCGACGGGTGTCTGCACCTCGACGGGCTCGGTACGCACGTCGCGAGTGGCCTCGTACGCGAGCAGCGTGACCAGTTCTTCGACGAGGTGACGGAATGTCGGGGAATCAGTTCTTTTGTCCCGAAGTGCGGTGAGCTTGTGGGCGACCAGCGGGTGATCGGCGACGTGGATCCGCATGGTGCGTCACGGTAGTGCATCGGCGGCAACAACCGGATCGCATTGACCGGCATCCTCTGCAACCATCAAGAGGAGCGGACTTCGGTACGCGACCGGTCTGAACGGGAGGCAAGATGGCCGAGAGCGCGGTCGACTTCGCGGTGGTGGCCTACCGCGATGAGGGCGAATGGCAGGTCGAGTCCATGCCGGCGCGGGTCGGCACCGACATCGAAGCCCTGGTCGACACCCTGCGGCCCCTGCCGTCCGACACCGGGTCGATCGGTTTCATCTCGGTGGACGAGGACTTCTTCGTGATCGCCCGGGTGCTCGGGCGCGACGTGCGGGTGCTGCTGTCGGATGTCACCGCGGCGACCGAATGGCCGCTCGCGAGCGGTGTCGTGGACCTGCTCAAGCTCCCCGAGCCGGACGACGAGGAGGACCGGCAGCCGGCCGGCGATCTCGGCATCGTCTCCGACCTCGGCGTCTCGGCGATGGACCTCGGCGTGGTGTGCGACGACCCCGAGACGTATCCCGATGAGGCGCTGAGCGACATCGCGCGTCGACTCGGCTTCGGCCAGCGGTTCGACGCGGTTGTCGACGCGGTCTCGGTGTGACCCGCCGCAGTCCTTGGTATGACGCGATGGGGGTCGCGCTGGATGTCGCGCGAGCCGCCCTGGCGAGTGGTGACATCCCGGTCGGTGCGGCGGTCGTCGACCGCTTCGGCAATGTCCTCGCGACCGGGCACAACGTCCGCGAACGCGATGCCGATCCCACCGGCCATGCCGAACTGATCGCGTTACGTGCCGCCGCCGCGGCGCAGGGCCAATGGCGGCTAGAGGAATGCACGCTGGTCGTGACTCTGGAGCCCTGCACCATGTGCGCCGGCGCGCTCGTCCTGGCCCGGGTCGATCGGCTGGTCTTCGGCGCGTACGACGACAAGGCCGGTGCGGTGGGTTCGCTCTGGGATGTCGTACGCGATCGCCGGCTCAACCATCGACCCGAAGTGATCGTCGGAGTACGTGCCGAGGAGTCCAGCGTCCTGCTGGAGGAGTTCTTCGAGCGGCGGCGGGCCGATCAGCCTGACTGACGGTTTCGGACGGCGAGTCTGCTGGCTCGGTTCGACCGAAGATCCGTCAGTCGTCGCTCCAGAGCGTCGAGCTCACGCAGCACGCGACTGTGCTTGGGCTGGCTCGACTCGGCGACCACACTGAGCGCCTCGTGAGCGGTGTCGAGCAGCTTCCCGATCTCGTCTGAGCTCAGAAAGCCCTTCTGGGCCAGGTGATTCTCCTCGAGCGTCATGTAGATGCGGACCAGCGTGACGGCTGTGATCGCGTCACGTTCGGTCAGCTCGGATCCAGGTGCGGGCTTGGTGTCGCCGAGGAGCTGTTGGACGCGCGATGTCATCCGCAGCTCCTGACCGATGTACGCAAGCTGGCTCAGTGCGTCGGCGGCCTCGCCGGGCGGAAGTGAGCCGAGGCCGTCGCAGATGCCGAAGGACACCTCTTCGAGGGTGCGTCGATAGGACCGGTCGTTCCCACGCCGGATCGCGAGCTCGCGCCGCATCGGGATCACGACCTCCCGTGCCATGAGGAGCGCCCGGCTGTAGACCTTCGGGGCGTCGGTGATCCGGATCGCGAGGGCGACCCAGTCGTGCAAGGACGTGGCGATTCCCCGGCCGCGCTGCTTGAGCACGTGCGGCGGCCGCGTGAGGGGATTGACTCCGAGTCGGGTGAAAGCCTCGACCCAGTCCGCACACAACTGCCGCTGGATCGTTCGGCACCGATCCAGGTCGCCGGAGTCAGCGATCTCGCGGGCCCAGCCGTCGAGGCGGGCGGACAGCATGTTCATGAACTCGAGCCAGGCCCCAGGGTTCATCTGTTCGCGATAGCGGTCGCGGACCTTGCCGTAGACGTCGAACAGCGCGGTCCCGGCCTCCAGCGTCGACTCGTACGGCGCGTCGAAGTCCTTGAACTTGCGGTAACGAAGGTCGCTCGCAACTGCGGCTAGATGAGCCGCTCTGGTCTCGAGAGCGGGATACGTGTCGACGCCGAAGGTCGCCTCGGCCAACGTCGCCAGCTGACCCAGCCGACCGCGACAGGCCGTCCGCATCTCGCGTGGGACCTTCCTCGTCACCCGCAGCACGCGCAGCATGGTGGTCAGCGTTCGGATCGTCTCGTAGGCCGCGTCGGAGTCCAGCCGGGCCAGCTCAGCCTTGGTCGGGGTCCGGGGCAGCAGGCGCCGCCAGTGCGTCCGATCGGCCGGGTCGTAGGGCTCTCGATCGCGCCGCCCCCGGCCTGGGCCGGACTCCTCGTAGGGGGCGACCAGGTGGAAGATCTGCATGTTGGCTTCGGTGAAACCCACGAGCAGGCTCAGCCGCGACAGCGCCACGTCGATTCGCCGCCTACCCTCGTCATCGACCGTGACGCGCGCCAAGCCGGTCTCCATCGAGCCTCGCAGCAGCTGATTGGCGAAGCGGTCCACCAGGTCGTCGGCGAGCAGTTGGTTGTTGGCCTCGTAGTCTCCCCTGACGGCCGAGGGCGTGACCTCGTCGTGCATCAGGCCGTCGAAGATGTCGAGCGTCCTCGCCTCGCGCGAGCGGTCGGCCGCGCGTCCGGCCCGATTGCGTACGGTGCCGAACTCGATGCTGTCGGTCTCGGGCTCGGAGTCCTCGTCGACCCAGGGCGCCCAGTCGATCAGCGCCGCCCGCTGGACCGCCCGGGCCTGCAACGCGGCGACGGTGAGCGCCGGCTGGGCCTCGTAGGCGTCGAGCAACAGGGCGGCCCACGCGGTGATCTGCATCGAGTCGGCCAGCGGCCGGGCGTCCTCGGACTGGCTGACCAGCCGCAGCACGTCCCGCATGGTCTGCTCGACCGTCCCGAACAACTCGTTGGCCCCGGTCAGGACCAGCGCGGCTTTGGTCTCCGGCCCGTACTTGCTCAAGGTGGCCGAGGCGATCGGTGTCTTGTCCGGGCGCTCGGCGTCAGGTGGGGCGCCGCGGCCGACGTCGGCACTGGTCAGCGCGTTGTAGTCGCTCATCCGGGGCTTCGAGCCGACGGCGGCGCCCGGCACGCCGACCCCGAACAGCACCGCGACGTTGCGGGCCAGCCGCAGGGAGGTCCGCTGGGCATTGTTCAACCGTCCGCTCGGCGCGGAGGGCGGCGAGACTGTCAGCGGGTTCCAGGGACCGTACTCAGTCATCGGGCGGTGTCCTTCCGTCCCTGAGATGATGCGCCACCATACCACGGTAGTAGTCAATAAATCTTTATTGACCAATCCTTAGTCATCAGGGACCATCATGCTAGGTCACCAAACAAAGGAGGCCGCCATGAGAGACCGACACCTAGGTCATGTGGGGTCATGGCGAGAGTCCGAGTGGGAGGCGACTTTCTTCAAGCGCCTCCGGCTGCTCGGGATGCAGAACGGGCTCACCGTGAGATGGGACGACGACCGGACACCGATCGAGTTCCTCGAGGGCATCGAGCACTACCAGGCGCGCATGTACGACGCCTATCGAGCCGCAGCCATCGCGGTGGCATCCGACGTCGATGACATCGAGGCGACCGCGCAGGCGGTCTGGGATGCCACCCAGGGTGGTGCGATCCCCCTGACGGGGAGTCTCGAGGAGCGACGCCGCCGGGCGCTCGACAGGGCACCGTCGGTGATCACGAAGGCGGCCGCGCATGCTGCCCATCTGGAGTCGATCCAGCGCTTCGGCGACTCGATCTTCCGGCGGGGCGCGGACATGCTCCGGAGCCGTCGCCCCTTCGACGCTCCCGCCTTCAACATCCCGGTCATCCCCATTCCGGGTGCCCTGTACGAGATCGGGCAGGCGCGGGTCAATCGGGCCTTCGGAACGCTCACCAAGTTTCCCCTTGATGAGATGACGTCACGCGGCCGCCGATCGCATCGATGGCCGACCGACCTGTCGGGCACGCCGCGCGCGAGCTAGCCCCGTCGGGCTGATTCGTCCGCTTGCGGCGGGTCCGGTAGCCTCACCCGCGGTGGCGTGTCCGAGCGGCCGAAGGAGCACGCCTCGAAAGCGTGTGTGGGTTCACACCCACCGTGGGTTCGAATCCCACCGCCACCGCCATCGTGACCGAGCTGGTCACCGCGTCCATCGCCTTTTGCACGCCGGCTGATATCCGGCGCCGGCGCAGACGCGACCCGACTCCTTGACGACCTCGAACGCATCGCGCATCGGTGCCGATTCCGGCGCCCGGAGCCGTCGCGAAGGACCACTTGACGTGGTTTTGACTCGCAATCGAGAGAAAAGCCGGTTCCGGAGTGGCCGTCGGATCAACATACTGGTGGGGCGGTGAGTTCGCTGCTGTCGGCGGGCCATCGAGGAGGAAGGGTGGGTGCCGGTCGTGACTGAGGTCGTCGTCCTGAACGCGAGCTACGAGCAGCTCCAGGTCGTCACGCTCAAGCACGCGATCCGGATGCTGGTGCGCAAGGTCGCCGTGGTCGAGGAGGCCGACGGCACCTTCGGACCGTTCCCACGACCGCTCGTGCTGCGGCTGGTCCGTTACGTCCGGATGACCTTCCGCTACGCCCGCGGCGTGGCCGGCTACTCCCGCAACGGCGTGATCCGGCGGGACAAGGGCCTCTGCGCCTACTGCGGCCGCCGCGGTG
>JALDXR010000589.1:0-2783 GCA_032154865.1 Nocardioidaceae bacterium | reverse complement strand
GTGGAGCCGAGCGTCGGCAGCAGTGACGCGACCGGCGGCACCAGGATCAACCACATAGGCCCGGGACGGTCATTCATCGATACGATCGCGGCGTGTCCGTGATCGACGAAGTCCTGGCCTACCCGGCGTGGGCGCTGATCCGCTTGCGCGACTCCGACGAGCTGACCCTGGTCGGCGGCACCCGCACGGACCTCGAGTGGCTAGCGGACATCCCGACCGAGTCCGGCCCGCCCGAGTCCGGACGTCGCTTCGACCGACTCGTGCTCGTGCCGTACGCGCAGGTGCGTGAGCGCGGCTTCCAGGCGCACCAGGACGGCGCGCCGCTGTCGGACATCGCGATCGAGTACGAGCGGGACATGCCACTGTCCGAGGCGATCCCGACGCTGCCGGACACCGACGTGACGTATGCCGATCGCGGCGGGTTCGAGATCGACGACATGGAGTACGGGAAGCTCGTCGACGCGATCATCCGGGACGAGATCGGCAACGGCGAGGGGGCCAATCTCGTCATCGGCCGGCGCTGGACGGCGCAGCTGGCCGACTGGGACCACACCGCCGCGCTGAGTGTGCTGCGCCGGCTGCTCGAACGCGAACGCGGCGCGTACTGGACGTTCTGCGTGTACACCGGCGACCGCTACCTGATCGGCGCCAGTCCCGAGCGGCACGTCTCGGTCGACGCCGGCAACGTGCGCATGAACCCGATCAGCGGCACGTTCCGGCTGCGTGGCCTCGACACCCGGGCGACCCGCAAGGCGGCGCTGCTCGACTTCCTGGCCGACGAGAAGGAGATCTACGAGCTCTTCATGGTGGTCGACGAGGAGCTCAAGATGATGTGCGACATCTGTCACGAGGGCGGTCTGGTGCTCGGGCCGTACCTCAAGCAGATGACCCATCTGATGCACACCGAATACCTCCTCGCCGGGCGCACCCAGCGCGACGTGCCGCAGGTGCTGCGTGACTCGATGTTCGCCGCGACGGTGACCGGCAGCCCGGTCGAGAACGCCTGCCGGCTGATCGCCAAGTACGAGTCGACCGGCCGCGGCTACTACGGCGCGACGATGGCGCTGATCGGACGCGACGCCGAAGGGCGGGCGACTGCCGATGCGCCGATCCTGATCCGGACCGCCGACGTGTCGGCCGACGCCCGGCTCACCGTGACGGCCGGGGCGACCCTCGTACGGGACTCGGATCCGGCGTACGAGACCGCGGAGACAGCGGCGAAGGCCGGTGGCATCCTGACCGCATTCGGACTCGCCCGGGCCCCGACGCCGACCGACGACGTCGCCGATCTCGAGCGCGACGACGACGTGTTGGTGGCGCTGGGATCGCGCAACCAGCGGCTCAGCCAGTTCTGGCTCACCGATCAGTCGTCGACGCCGCCGCACCCGGCGCTCCGGGGCAAGAGCGCGGTGATCCTCGACGGTGAGGACGACTTCGTCAACATGCTCCGGCATGTCCTCGGCGTGCTCGGGATGTCCTCGACGGTCGTACGTCACGACGCCTGGACGCCGGCCGCCGCCGACGGTCACGACCTGGTCATCGTCGGGCCGGGCCCGGGCGACCCACGCGACCACGCAGACCCGAAGATGGCGACGATTCGACGTGCAGTGAATGACCTGCTCAATCGACGGCAGATCTTCTTAGCTGTTTGTCTAGGACATCAAGTGGTGTGTGACCTGCTCGGGCTCAACGTGGGGTACAAGGATATTGTCTTCCAGGGCACCCAGACCAAGCTGCCGATGCTCGGCCGGGACTGGATGGTCGGCTTCTACAACACGTTCGTCGCCCGGGTGCCGGAGAGCGGGCTTCCCGACGGCGTCACCGTCGAGACCGATCCGGACACCGGCGACGTGCACCTGCTGACCGGACCGCACTACCGCGGCGTCCAGTTCCACGCCGAGTCGATCCTGTCGCAGTACGGCTACGACATCGTCGCCGAACTCGTCACAGCCCTCTTGGACCAATGACCGCATGGAGGTTGCCGAGGCTGTACGTCCGTCCCGCTCGGTCCAACCAGCCTCGCTCGTACCTCGCTCGGCGGCCAGTCCCATCCACGGACGCTCACGGGACGGATGTACAACCTCGGCGTCCGCTCGCGGGGCAGCCCCAGTATCTCGGTGAGTTGCGATGACGAGTGTCGTTTTGGTCGATCACTACGACTCGTACACGCACAATCTGGCGCATCTGGTCGCGTCGGTGACCGGGGCGCTGCCGACTCTGGTAGAGCACGATGCGGTCGATGCGAAGCAGCTGCTCGATGGCTCGTACACGCATGTCGTCTTGTCGCCGGGGCCGGGGCATCCGGCGCAACCGGCCGACTTCGCCGTCGGGGACGCGGTGTTTCGGGCCGCGGCCGTGCCGGTCCTGGGTGTGTGCCTCGGCATGCAGGGGCTGGTCACCTGCTACGGCGGCCGGGTCGAGCCGGTCGAGCCCGCGCACGGCGAGGTGAGTCGGCTGGTGCACAGCGGGAGCGGGCTGTTCGCGGGCCTGCCGCAGGATCTGCCCGTGGTGCGCTACCACTCACTGGCGGCGACGGCGGTCCCGGACGAGCTCGAGATCACGGCGCGAAGTGACGATGGTGTGGTCATGGCGGTACGGCATCGCACCCGTCCGCAGTCGGGCGTGCAGTTTCATCCCGAGTCGGTGCTGACCGAGCACGGCCGGGCCCTGATCGACAACTTCCTGGCCGGTGCCTCGTGACGGTCCAACCAAAGTTGTCAGTGGCTGACAACTCGGTGGCTGCCAACCCGGTGGGGGTGGGCCCATGAGATGGGTCGACCCCG
>JALDXR010000103.1:0-9237 GCA_032154865.1 Nocardioidaceae bacterium | reverse complement strand
CGACAGTGCCGACCCGGCGGCGCAGGCGGAGTGGTGGGCCGGGGTCTACGACGCCGAGATCACGCATCACAAGCCCGGCTGGTCGACGGTGGACAAAGTGGCGGGCATGCCGATTCTGACGATGGACTTCGTCGAGGTACCCGAGCCCAAGACGGTCAAGAACCGCATCCACTGGGACGTCACCGGTGAGTTGGAGGCGCTGGTCGACGCCGGTGCGACCGTGCTCCGGGCCGCCGGCAACGGCATCGGATGGACCATCCTCGCCGACCCGGAGGGCAACGAGTTCTGCGTGTTTCGGCCCCGGTGAGGGCCGAGTCGGCGCATCCCGTCGCGGATTTGCGCCCCCACGGTCGGTGCTACGTGTCTGGAACCGGCCACCAGGGCGCAAAACCGTGACCGGCACAATGGCCGCCATGCCGACCGCCGCCGCGCCGCTCGACCTGACCGCCGACGTCGTCGCCCTGACCGCCGCCCTCGTCGACATCGAGTCCGTCAGCCGCAACGAGACCGCGATCGCGGACGCGGTGGAGGCAGCAGTACGACCGGTCCAGGGTCTCGACGTGATCCGTGACGGCAATGTCGTCGTGGCCCGGACCCGGCTGGATCGCGACGAACGGGTCGTGATCGCGGGACATCTCGACACCGTTCCGATCAACGCCAATCTGCCCTCGCGGCTCGACGGCGAGAATCTCTACGGGCTCGGATCGTGCGACATGAAGGGCGGTGTCGCGGTCGCCCTACGACTGGCGGCGACGCTGGCCGAGCCGGTCCGGGACGTCACGTACGTGTTCTACGACTGTGAGGAGATCGAGGCCGAGCACAACGGGCTCGGCCGGCTGGCCCGGACCCGGCCCGACCTGCTCGCCGGCGACTTCGCGATCCTCATGGAGCCGAGCAGCGCGATCGTCGAAGCCGGCTGCCAGGGCTCGATCCGGGTTCAGGTGATCGTGCCGGGCGAGCGCGCCCACAGCGCCCGGTGGTGGATGGGGACCAACGCGATCCATGCCGCGAAGCCGGTACTCGATCGGCTGCACGCCTACGAGCCGCGGACACCACTGGTCGACGGCCTGACGTACCGCGAGGGGCTGAACGCCGTCGGCATCGAGGGGGGCGTCGCCGGCAACGTGCTGCCCGACGAGTGCCAGGTGAGCGTCAACTACCGGTTCGCGCCGTCGCGTACTCCGGACGAGGCATTGGACCACCTGCGGGAGGTGTTCGACGGATTCGAGCTGAAGCTCGTCGACTCCGCGCCAGGAGCGCTGCCCGGACTCGATCGGCCGGCGGCGGCCGCCTTCGTGGCAGCGGTCGGTGGCGAGGTGCGCCCGAAGTTCGGCTGGACCGATGTCGCCCGGTTCAGCGAGCTCGACGTACCCGCCGTCAACTTCGGGCCGGGCGACCCCGCCCTGGCGCACTCGCAGGGTGAGCACGTGCCGCTGGCGCATCTGCGACACTGCGAGGAGACCCTGCGACGCTGGCTGGCCTGAGCCGCACGAGGCTTTCGCAATACGGCATGGCGAAGGGAGACCTGATGGCAGACGACACCCGGGACCCGCACGTCCTCGAGCCCGGACAGGCGCCCACGCCGTTCACGGCCGACGAGATCCGGCAGGGCTGTCCGGCCGGACGAACCATCCGGCTCCGGGTGGAGGTCCCAGGGGAGACGTCGTTCCACCGGGTCAGCCGGTTCGTCGGGGCCGACGAGGCCGGCGCCACGCTGGAGCGGTCCCGGCGGTCGCTCGACGGCGACCCGCTTGGCGAGTCCGACGTCGGCCGGGTGACCTGGCGGGAACTGCAGGCCCACGCGTCGTTCCCCGCCGAGCGCACGACGATCGAGTCGGAACGGATCGAGACCGCGATCGGTGAGCTGGACTGCCTGCGGTACACAGTGCGCGACGGCCCGACCGAAGACGTCTTCTGGTTCGCCAAGGACCTGCCCGGGATGCCGATCCAGTATCTGACGCGGGAGGACGGTCGGGTCGTCTCGACCGTCTCCGTCGTGGACAACACGATCCCGTAGGTCGACCGGATCAGGATCTGAGCAGGCCGATCAGCGCCCAGCCGGCCACGATCGTCATCGCGATGCTGAGCACCGCGATCATCGGCGGCCGCGGCAGTGGGTCGCCGGCTCGGATCGCCCGGTCGGTGATGCGCCAATGCCGGTACGCCAGGCCGCCGGTGGACATCGCGAGTACGACGAGGGCGGCCGCGAGGAACGTGCGGCCGGGCACGTCGAATCCACTCAGATAGGCCACGCCGACACCGGCCGCGAGCAGGCCGATCGCGGTCCGCATCCAGGCGAGGTACGTTCGCTCGTTCGCCAGCGTGAAGCGGTAGTCGGGCTCGTCGTCCGGACCCGGTCCGGCGCTTGGTGGATTCGTACCCGACATCGTTCGGCATCCTACGGCGAATCCCGCGGACCGTCCGGCGCGGATGTCGGATGGTCGTGACACGATCAGCGGGTGATCTGGCTGTTCGCGATCCTCGCCATCCTCGTCATCGGCGGTCTGGTCGTGTTGGCCGTGGTGCGCGGTGCGCAGGTGCAGCCGGCCCACGACGACCGGCGCGAGGTGCGCCTGGTGGCCGACCGGCCACTGCGCTCGGACGACCTGGCAGCGGTGCGGTTCACGACGGCGCTTCGCGGCTACCGGATGTCAGAGGTCGACGCCCTGCTCCGCCGGCTGCGCGCCGAGATGGCCGAGCGTGAAGGTGTCGACACACCACACGACGCGTCGGACGTCACCGCACCACTCGGCACCGGTGCGGAGCCGGTCGACCGTGAGCCCGACGACGCCGATGAGTGAGCCCTCGCCCGGCGTCGTGGTCGGCGACGACGGTCTGGCCCGATGCCCGTGGGGCGACCGGCCGCCGGACTACCGCGTCTATCACGACAGCGAGTGGGGACGGCAGGTCCGCGACCAGCACGGGCTCTTCGAGCGGATGTCGCTCGAGGCGTTCCAGTCCGGGCTGTCGTGGCTGACCATCTTGCGCAAGCGGGACGGATTCCGCAGCGCCTTCGCGGACTTTGACCCGACGGCCGTGGCGGCGTTCGGTGCGAGCGACATCGAGCGGCTGCTCGCCGATGCCGCCATCGTCCGCAACCGCGCCAAGATCGAGGCGACCATCTCCAACGCCCGCGCGATCCTCGACCTCGACGGCTCGTTGCCCGACCTGCTCTGGTCCTTCGCGCCGGACGGGGATCGGTCGGCACCGAGGACCTTGGCCGACATCCCGTCCCGTACTCCCGAGTCGGCCGCGATGGCGCGTGACCTCAAGCGCCGGGGATTCCGGTTCGTCGGTCCTACGACGGCGTACGCCCTGATGCAGGCGACCGGGATGGTCGACGATCACCTCGCCGACTGCCACGCTCGCGGCTGACGGTCCGCCTGGCCGTCACCGACCGTGGAAGGCCGGCTGCTGCTTGGCGACGAAGGCTTCGACCGCGTCGCGATGGTCCTGGGTCGCGCCGGTCAGCGCCATCTGACGGCCCTCGTGGTCGAGCGCCTCGGCGAGGTGGTGGGTCGCCCCGAAGTTCACGGCGCCCTTGATCGCGGCGTACGCCTGAGTGGGTCCGGCGGCGAGCTGCCCGGCGAACTCGGCCGTCGCGGACTCCAACTCGTCGGCGTCGACGACCCGGGTGACGAGGCCGAGCTCGGCCGCCTCGGGCGCCCGGAGCGTACGCGGCAGCATCAGCAGGTCGATCGCCGCGGCCCGTCCGATCAGCCGGGGGAGGGTCCACGAGATGCCGGTGTCGCAGGACAGTCCGATCCCCGCGAACGCGGTGTTGAAGCCCGCGTTGGTGGTCGCGATCCGGAAGTCGCAGGCGAACGCGATCGACGCCCCGGCCCCAGCCGCCACACCGTTGACCGCGGCGATCACCGGCTTCGGCATCGTTGCGAGCCCGAGCGCGATGGGTGCGTAGTGGTCCGGCACGGTGGACCAGATCTCCTCGAGGGACTGGGTCTGCAACGCCTCGGCGTGCTCACGCAGGTCCTGCCCCACGCAGAACGCCCGCCCCGACCCGGTGACGACGACGCAGCGGACCTGCTCGTCGCCGGCGGCCTCCTGTACCGATCGCTTCAGCTCCTCCTTGGTGGCCCGGGTCAGGCTGTTCATCGCGTCCGGACGGGTCAGCTGGATCGTCGCCACACTGTCGGCCACGTCGTAGGTGACTCCGGCGTCGGTCATGGGGTTCTCCCGTTCTCGAGCCAGCGGTCGACGAAGCGGCTGGCGCCGGGGAGGAGTCTGGCAGCCTCCGCGTTGAAGAACTCGGCCGCGGTCGCACCGGGCCAGTCGGCGGGCAGCAGCTCCGACGGCAGTCCGGGATCGCGGAACAGAAACTTGCGCCACTCGTGGATCAACTTGCTCCGCACCGCGAAGGCGCGTTCGTCGTCGACGGGCTCGGTGCCGAGCGGATCGGGCGCCTCCGCCGCGAGATCCTTGGCGTCGTCGAGCCAGTCGAAGTAGGCCTCGGCGAGCTCGTCGAGGTCCCACAGCTCGCGCGCCATCGCGGCTGGATCACTGGCGTACTCGGCAGTGAAGGCCCGGGCATCGGCGCGATCGGTGGCGAGCACCGTCTCGACCTCGTCGGATTGGTACGCCGCGATCCAGGTGTTGTCGGCGATCGGCGCGTACCCGAGGAACGTCAGCGCGGACCGTACCCGCTCCCGGGCACTGCGATTGCTGATCTGCTCGAGCACCAGGACGTGCCAGCGTCGATCCCAGTCGCCGGCCCGGGTGCGATAGATCCGGGTCGCGGCCTGGTCCAGACGCCGCCAGGCCTGCGGCGTCATGGCGTAGCCCGGCCCGGACACGGTCGGTGTGGGTTCGAGCCAGCCCTGCCGCACCATGCGAGACACCGCCGTCCGGACCGCCGGCGGCTTGATGTCCAGCGGCGCGAGCAACCGGACGAGGGCCGACACTGCGGCCTCGCCCTTCCGGGTCCGCAAGTGATCTCCGTAGAGATCGAACAGGGCAGAGCGGGCATTCACAGGTCCGAGTCTGCCCGAGCCGGCGGATCAACGCGACGAACCTGTGGGTAGTGCCGTCATTCGCGAGCCGACATGCGCGATAATGGTCGGCGAACGCGGCGCCGCAGTGACACTCACCGCAGTGACTGACTCTCACGTATCGGAGCGGTGGATGTGGCGCAGCACAAGGAAGGAAGTGCGCGCATGGCTGCGATGAAGCCGCGAACGGGCGACGGTCCGCTCGAGGTCACCAAAGAGGGGCGTGGCATCGTGATGCGGGTTCCGCTCGAAGGCGGTGGGCGGCTTGTTGTCGAGCTCAATGCGGAGGAGGCCGGCGAGCTCGGAGACGCACTGAAGGCCGTCGTCTGACGCAGCGCGCGCGTGTTACGGACCCACCCGATGTGGCGCTGCCGACCCTTAGACCGCGTCAGGCTCGGGCTCGACCTTCTTCGCGACGAGAAGACCGTCGCCGACGGGCAGCAGCAGCGGGATCCATCCGTCGTCCTTGCGCATCGACCGACCGGTCTCGCGGATCGCGACGGTCTCCGCGTCGCGCTGTGACGGATCGGCGACCCGGTCGTGCCAGAGCGCGTTGTCGATGGCGACCAGGCCGCCGACGCGAAGCAGTCGCTGTGCCTCGGTGAGGTAATCGGCGTACTCGTGCTTGTCGGCGTCGAGAAAGACCAGGTCGTAGTGCCCGTCGGTCAGCCGCGGCAGCACCTCGAGCGCCGGTCCGGAGATCAGGCGATAGCGCTGCGACGGGATGCCGGCCTCGGTGAATGTATCCCGGGCCAGGCGCTGGTGCTCCGCCTCGGTGTCCACCGACGTGAGGACCCCATCCGCCCGCATTCCACGCAGGAGCCACAATCCGGACACACCGGCACCGGTGCCGACCTCGACGACGCCCCGGGCCTCGATGACTGAGGCGAGGAAGGCCAACGTGGCGCCGCCGCCGGATCCGATCGGAGTCGCGCCGACCTCCTTGGCGCGGGCGCGGGCGGCCGCGAGGTGCTCGTCCTCGGCGATGAAGGCTTCGGCGTAGGCCCAACTCGCGGGCGCGATCCCAGCGATGGTCGCCTCCTTTGTCGGTTCCGAGGGGCGATCAACACATTATCCGCTCGGCGGGAGCGCTCGGCTTCTTGGCTCGCCGTCATCGGCTTCTCGGACTTCTCTCAGCTAGTCGGCTCAAAATGACGGTGTGGAATTAGCGAGTCAAGAGGCCGACTCTCGGGAGGGCCCGAGTCCGAGTTGGGACGAGATCGTTCGTTTGCACTCGGCTCGGGTCTATCGGCTGGCCTACCGCCTCACCGGCGATCGCTACGACGCCGAGGACCTGACGCAGGACGTTTTCATCCGGGTCTTCGCGTCGCTGGACCGTTACACGCCCGGCTCTTTCGAGGGCTGGCTGCACCGGATCACCACCAACCTCTTCCTCGACAAGGCCCGCCGGCGCACCCGGATCCGGTTCGACGGACTCGGCGACCGACCTGAGGAGCGCCTGATCGGCGAGCTGCCGTCGCCCGAGGACGTCGTCTCGGACGGCACATTCGACGCCGACGTGGAGGCCGCCCTCCAGGAGCTTCCGAAGGAGTTCCGGGCCGCCGTGGTCCTGTGCGACGTCGAAGGTCTGTCCTACGAGGAGATCGCCGACCTCCTCGACGTCAAGCTCGGCACCGTCAGGTCGCGGATCCACCGCGGGCGGCGCATGCTCCGTCGCGCCCTGGCGCACCGGGCACCGCGCGGTAACCGCCGTCGGTTCGCGGGTCCCTTCGATCCGGTCCCGGTCGGCGTCTGAGGCTTTAGCGCCTACCCTGGATCGGGTGAGCAGCGACGAGCCGACTCCTCGCTGGCCCGGCCCGCCCCAGCCGAGGCCGCTGCCATCCGATGATCGGTCGGAACCGCCTCCGCCGCCGCGCTACCCGCCTCCACAGCCGCTTTCCGGTCCGCCACCTCCCGGTCCGCCACCTCCCGGTCCGCCGCCTCCCGGCGCGGGTCCGCCGGCTGGTCCCGGGCAACCGCCGCCCGGGGGAAGGCCCTGGCCGGGCGAACCGCATCGACTGCCCCCGGGCGCGTGGCCGCCGCCCGGTCCGGGTCAGTCGCTCCCTCCGGGTGGACCGCCCGGCGGTCGGCCGCCCTATGGTCCGCCGCCACCGAACGACCGCGGCCCGCGTCGCGGTCTGAGCCTGGTGATCGCGATCGCGCTGATCGTCGGAATCCTCGGCGGCGCCGGCGGCGCCTGGCTGATGGACAACGTCACCGACGACGACCAGGGCCAGACGCCCACCGTGGTCACCGACGAGCGGCTGCCGATCGATCCGGCGCCCCTGCCGGCCGACAACACCAACGTCGCCGCGGTCGCCGACGAGTTGCTGCCGAGCGTGGTCAACATCAAGGTCCGGGAGGGCGGCCAGGAGGCGACCGGTTCGGGCTTCGTCCTCGACCACAACGGTCATATCGTCACCAACAACCATGTCGTCGAGCTCGCGGCCAACGGCGGGGACATCACGGTCATCACGGTCAAGGAGGACGAGCGCGAGGCGGACATCGTCGGCGTTTCGCCGTCGTACGACCTGGCAGTCCTCGAGGTCGACCCGAAGGGGCTCCGCCCGGCCAGCCTGGGATCGTCGGACGTGCTTCGGGTCGGCGAACCAGTCGTCGCGATCGGCTCGCCGCTCGGCCTGACCAGCACGGTCACTACGGGCATCGTGAGCGCGCTCGATCGGCCGGTGACGGCGGGCGGCTCCGGCGAATCGTCCTACATGAGCGCCATTCAGACCGACGCCGCGATCAACCCCGGTAACTCCGGTGGGCCGTTGGTGAACCTCCACGGTCAGGTGATCGGCATCAACTCCGCGATCGTCACGCTCGGCGCCTCGCTGGGCGGGGAGTCGGGCAGCATCGGCCTCGGCTTCGCGATCCCGATCGACCAGGTACGCCATACCGTGCGGCAACTCATCAAGGACGGCGAGGCGGAGTATCCGATCATCGGCGCCAAGGTCGTGACCACCGACGCCGATGCCGCGATCATCGACTCGGTCGAGCCGGGAACTCCTGCTGAGGAGGCCGGCATCAAAAGCGGCGACCAGATCCTCAGCATCGACGGGGACGCGATCACCGGCGGGGTCGAGCTGATCGTCGCGATTCGCTCGCACCTGCCGGGGGAGACGATCGAGGTCAAGTACAAGCGGGACGGCGAGACCAACACGGTGGCCGTCACCCTCGACGGCCAGGTCGGCTGACGTCAGGGTGCCTAGGTCGCGTCCGGATCGAACGGCGGCCGCTCACCCTTCTTGAGGGGTCGCTTGCCCGGGGGTACGGGATCGGGCTCGGCCTCGACCGCGTCGGTGAGCTGCTTGCGTACGAACTCGCGCGGGTTCAGGTCGCGCAGGTTGATGTCCTTGATCTTGTCGTAGTCGTCGCCGAGCTCGGTCGACAGGTCCTGCTTGGCGTCGTCCATCATGCGGCGTAGCGAGCGGAGGAAGCCGCCGGCCTGCCGGGCGAGATCGGGCAGCTTGTCCGGCCCGAAGACCATCACGCCGACGATCAGGATGACCAGCATCTCGGGCCAGCCCATGCCGAACACGACGACGCCCTAGCTCTGGCTGGCGGGCGTCAGCCCGAGCTGCATGCCGGCGAGGCCGCGGGATCTTCCCGCCAGGGACTCGGCCATTCGGCGCAGCTCGGTCGCGGCGACGGAGTCGGGGTCGGCGGCCACGATCGGCCGTCCGAGGTCACCGCCCTCGCGGAGCCGCTCGTCCAGCGGGACGCGCCCGAGGACAGGGACGTCGTAGCCGAAGCGCTGCTCCAGCGTGGCCGCCACCCGGTCGGCGCCACCGGAGCCGAAGACCTCGATCTTGTGCTCCGGGCCGCAGTGCGGGCAGGCCAGATAGGACATGTTCTCGACGACGCCACCGACCCGCTGATGCATCATCGAGGCCATCGTGCCGGCCCGCTCGGCGACTTCGGCGGCCGCGGCCTGCGGCGTCGTCACGACGATGACCTCGGCGTTGGCCAGGTGCTGGCCCAGGCTGATCGCCATGTCGCCGGTGCCAGGCGGGAGATCCAGGAGCAGGGCGTCGAGGTCGCCCCAGAAGACGTCGCTGAGCATCTGGACCAGCGCCCGGTCGAGCATCGGTCCGCGCCAGGCGACGACCTGCTCGCGGCGCGGCTTCAGCATGCCGACGCTCATGACCTTCAGGTCGTGGATCGGCACCGGCATGATCATGTCGTCGACCTGGGTGGGCCGCTGGTCGCCGACGCCGAGCATGGC